>JBAVNY010000581.1:0-16026 GCA_049691535.1 Candidatus Acidiferrum sp. | reverse complement strand
GCGATCGGTAGCAAAACGAAAAGTAAAAAGAAAAGCAGTGCGGCGTAGGCGGTGAGAAGCAGCTTGCCGAGAGGGAGGAGCACACTGATGCCCATGTGCCCGACGGTGTAGGCCATGGCGGCGCCGACGCCGATGGGGGCGTAGTACATAACGATATTGGTGAAGCGGAACATGGTTTGGGTGAGGGATTCCGCTAGGGAAAGAATGGGCTGGCGCGTTGCTTCGGGAACGCGGGTGAGGGCGATGCCGAAGAGAACGGCGAAAACGGCGACCTGGAGAATTTGATTGTCGCCGATGGCCTTCACGATATTTTCCGGGAAGATGTGAAGCAGGAAATCGTCCCAGTGAAGTGGAGAGGGGGACTGAGGTATTTGTTCGGCAGCAGCGGCGGGCGGTGGCAGGACGAGACCTTGACCAGCCTTTGAAATGTTAATTGCGAAGATGCCGATGAAGAGCGCGATGGTGGTGACGGCCTCGAAATAGACGAGGCTTTTGAGGCCGATGCGACCCACTTTTCGAAGATCGCCGTGACCGGCGATGCCAGTGATGAGCGTGCCGAGGATGAGCGGGGCAACGATGACTTTAATGAGACGTAGAAAAATATCGCTGAAGATGCGCAGGTGCGCCGCGAACTGCGGATGATCGAGACCGATTTCGAGACCAACCAGCATGGAAAAGAAGATCCAGAAGGTGAGGGAGCGTTTGGTGAGTCCAGCGATGGCGAGAAGGATGAGGGCGAACCAACGGAGCCAGACGGAGAATGTGTTGCTGGGGGAGAGGATCGACAGTGTGGCACCTGCTGTAAATAAAAGCAGGCCAGAGAATGTCAAGAGCGCGAAGGGCATCCTGGAAGTTTTGGGCAAAAGCAAAGGTGATCCTCACGCAAGATTCTGCGCAGTGGAGACGCGACATCATAGCGTGGGATTGGTGAGCCACGAAGCCCAATATTTTTTGCGTGAAGCTCGGAAGAATTTGCGCGGCGAAAAGAAAAGGCCTCCGTTCGAAACGAGCGGAGGCCCTAGACAGCTGGTTGTTACCTGTTAGCGAGCCGGAGTGGCGGCTGCCGCGTTTTGTCCAGCAGCTAGATCATATTCCTTGCCGCTGGTGATGATGGAGGTTAGAGACTTGGAGCCATCGGCTTCCGTCTTGCTGCCATACCCATCGTGTACCTTACCGAGGTCGGCGGTGACATGAGCAGGAACGCTGACGATTGTATCCTTGCCCTTGGTGATGTTGAGCTTCACGTCGGGGCCGGAGCCGTCGAATTCTACGTTATAGTCGCCGGGCTTCAACTGCTTGCCTTCCACGGTAACGGTTTCCGCGAGATGAAGTTTGCCTTTCGCGGTGCCAGCAAATGCGGCGGAAGAAAGCAAAAAGGACGCACCGAGAATGGAGAGAGAAAGCTTCGAGAGTTTCATGCAATACTCCTTTGATTTAATTCCCCAAGTAAAGCGGACTACAAATGCGCTTGACACCTGAAGAAAACTCGACTGATTGTTCGTCAATAATTAGACGAGATGGGGCAAGCGAGCGCTACATTTGAATGCCGCTTTTTGGAAGGAAAAAATCAATTGGAGATAGCAAATCTTTGCATGTTACAGGTTGGTGAAAGCGATATTGTGATGCGACTTTTCCGATATTCGCACGTTGGGATAAGCTCTTGGAGGTTGTTGCTGGAGATTGTCGCGGAGCGTTCAGATGGGGAACCAGGGGAGCAGAGTGGAAAACGATAAAACGGATCGCGAATTAGGAATGAAGCGGAAGATCAAACGGCGAGACTTTTTGAACGGAATGAGCGTGGCGATTGGCGGATCGCTGGCGATGCCGGGAACGTTTTGGGAGCAAGCGCTGCAGGATCCGGATTCTTCGTACGCACCCGAGAAGGCGCATGGCTATTATCCTCCTGCAAAAATGGGAATGCGTGGTGACCACGATGGATCGTGGGAAGTGGCACATGCGATGCGCGATGGAAAGAAGTGGGCGGAGCCGACGCGCGATACAGAGACGTACGACTTGATCGTGGTAGGCGGGGGAATCAGCGGGCTTTCCGCGGCGTATTTTTACCGGCAAGCGGCAGGGCCGAAGGCGCGGATCCTGGTGCTGGAGAATCACGACGATTTTGGGGGGCATGCCAAGCGCAACGAGTTTCAGACTTCGAGGCGCTCGCTGATTGGATACGGCGGATCGCAGACGATTACGGCGCCTAATTTGTATAGCGCGCAGGGTAAGCAGTTATTTCAGGAACTGGGCATTGAGGTGAAGCGATTCGAGACTTATTTTGATCGTAAGTTTTACTCTTCGCGTGGCATGACGCAGGGTGTTTTTTTCGATAAGGAAACGTTTGGCACGGATAAGCTGGTGCCGGGCCTGCAGCAAACGCCGTGGCCGGAATTCCTGCCGAAGACGCCGCTCTCTGCGGCGGCGCAGAAGGATTTGCTGCGGTTGTATACGGAGAAGGTGGATTACCTGGCGCCGCAGAATGCAACGGGTAAAAAGGAGTATTTAGCAAAGACGAGTTATAAGGATTATTTGTTGAAGGATGTGAAGGTCAGTCCGGACGTGATTCCATTTTTTCAGACTTCCATGTACGGGCTGTACGGCGTGGGAATTGATGCGGTGCCGGCTGGGGACATGGCGGGGTTGGGATATTTGCCGGGCTTCGCGGGTCTGGGAATCACGGATGAGGATGGCCCGGGCATCGGGATGGAAGTGACGCACCGCGACGACGAGCCGTACATTTATCATTTTCCGGATGGAATCGCTTCGGTGCCGCGCTTGCTGGTGCGCTCGCTGATTCCGGGAATTGCGCCGGGGAATACGATGGAAGATGTGGTGCTGGCGACATTCGATTATTCGAAATTGGATGATGAGAAATCGCCGGTACGCATACGCTTGAATTCCACTGTGGTGCATGTGGCGAATCTGGGATACACGGCGAAGGAAAAGGGAGTGGCGGTAACGTATGTGCGCGGGGGCAAAGCGAGAATCGCGCAGGGCGCGACATGTGTATTGGCCTGCTGGAACATGCTGATTCCTTATATTTGTCCGGAGATGCCGGAGGAGCAGAAAAAAGGATTGGCATATAACGTGAAGGTGCCGCTGGCGTACACCAATGTGCAGTTGAAGAATTGGAAGGCCTTTGAAACGCTGAAGATTCATGGAGCGCAGTGTCCGGGCAGTTTCTTTAGCGGAGTGGAACTGGATTTCCCGGTGAGCATGGGCGGCTACCAGTTTCCGCAGAAATCGGACGAGCCTTGTTTGCTGCACATGCAATATGTGCCGGTGGGAAGCGGCCGAACCGCGCGAGAAATGCAGCGTACGGGACGGGCGCTGATGTTAGCCACGAATTTCGCGACGTTTGAGCGGAATATCCGGTCGCAGTTGGGACGCATGCTGAGCGAGGGTGGATTTGATCCGGCGCGGGACATTGAGGCGATCACCGTGAATCGTTGGCCGCACGGGTACGCGTACGAATACAATTCGCTTTACGATCCAGTTTGGCCGGCGGGGCAGGCGCCGAATGAGATTGGGCGCAAACCATTCGGGAAAATTCACATTGCGAATTCGGATGCGGGGGCATTTGCCTATACGAGCGAAGCGATTGACCAGGGCTGGCGGGCGGTGCAAGAGATCGTGACGGAGAAGAGTTGAAATGGCACGTGCACGGAAAAGGAAATTTGAAAAGGGAACTGAGGCGCGAAGAAGAGCGCGAAACTCGGGGCTGAAACCTGCGACCACGAAGGTTGTGGCGGATAAGCGGAAGAAGCCGCCAAAGCACAAACCGGATCTGTTGCAGGAAGCGGAGTAGCATCTCCGATTAGTGTAGGTCCCGACCGGGACCTAGTTTTTGGAGCCTCAGCCAGGTTTGTATGCGGGGATAACTTCGTCAGGGCGGAAAAGCGGCGCGGGGGCCGTCTTGCGATTCTGGGCAAATTCTGTGGCGATGGCTTCCAGATCGGTTTTGCTGAAACCGGTACCGCTGAGCTTGATGGTGCCGTCCGGAGCAATCAGGAAAAGAGTGGGAACGTTGGTTAGACCGTAGGCGTTGGAGACGGGATAGCCGGCATGGTCGAGCAGCGTGGGGAATTGCAATCCATATTCGTGATTGAAGTCTTTGGTGCTGCGCGCGTCGTCTTGGGAAATGCCGATGATCGACGTACCATCACCGGCGTGGCGTTCCGCGATGCGTTGTAAAAAGGGCACCGTGACTTGGCAGACGGGGCAAGAAATCTTGAAGAACGCCAGGGCGACGGGGCCTTTCGCGAGCAGTTGCTTGAGCGAAACTTGCTGGCCATCGAGAGACTTGAGAGAAAATTCTGGAGCGGGTTGACCGGCTTCAATGTGAGACAACGGCGCCTCCCATCCTAATCGGCGTAAAAGCCTGTGACGTAGTGACATGTTGTGTCTAGCACAAATATAAGAAAGAACGCATGCGCTAGTGAATAGTCTTGGTTTTGCGCTGCATGTAATCCATGAGCAAATACTGGCCCAGGTTGTAAGGCGTGGTGAAGTAGGCCTTGCCTTTGCACATCTGCGTGATTTTCTGGACGAATTGAACCAGGCTGTAATCCGTGGCCAGCATGAAGGTATTGATCATGATGCCAGCGCGCTTGCACTTATTCACTTCTTCAAGAGTCTCGCCAACGACGAAGGGATCGAGCCCAAAGGCATTTTTGTAGATGCGGCCGTCTTCGAGGGTGAGGGCGGAAGGCTTGCCATCGGTGATCATGACGATCTGACGCATATCTTTGCGCTGACGGAGCAGAATGCGCTGGGCCATGCGCAGACCTTCACGGGTATTGGTGTAATAAGGACCGACCTGGACGCGGGCGAGTTCGCCAAGGGGAACTTCTTCCGCGGAGTCGTGGAAGAGAACGAGACTTAGAGTGTCGCCGGGATACTGTGTGCGAATCAAATGAGAAAGCGCCATGGCCACGCGCTTGGCGGGCGTGAAGCGATCTTCACCGTAAAGAATCATGCTGTGGCTGCAATCGAGGAGGACCACAGTGGCGCAGGAAGACTGATACTCGCACTGGTGAACCATGAGGTCGCGATACTGCATGTCGATGGGAACTTTGGCGCCTTCGCGGCGGATGGCGTTAGACAAGGTGGCGCTGATATCGAGGTTCAAGACATCGCCAAATTCGTAGGAACGAGAAACGCCGCCGGACTCGACGCCGGTGGAAAGATCGCGAGTATCGTGGCGGCCGAAACTGCTGCGGCCGAGTGAACCAAGTAAATCCTGCAAGGTTTTGAAGCCGAGACAATCGATGGCCTTGTCGGTAATTTCGAAACGAGCTTCGGGTTCGCGAGGCTGGCCGATCTGGCCGCGCGCGGAAGTTTGGGGCGGCGGAGTGACTTGCGGGGGCTGTTGAGGATTGATGAAACCTTCCTGCGAGAGGCGCTCCATCAGTTTTTCGACCAGGTCGCGAACTTCCTGATTGTTGAGCGCGCCTGGGTCTTGCAGCATCTTGCGGAGTTCCTCGCTCATCTGATCTTCGGGAAGCAGATCACCTTCCTGAAGCGCGCGCAGAATGGCGTCGCGAAGAGCTTCCATGGAACGAGAGGCATCGAACTCGGAGAGTCCGTAATACTGGGATTCAAAGCCGCTTTGCAGCAAGAAATCGCCGAGACGCTTGACGAGTTCGTCGAGATCGACGGCGTCGGCGGGCTCTCCGGTATATTTTCCGTATTTGATGACTTTCATTCCGGGCCTCGTTCACTGACAGCAACTACAATTGCAAATCGACTGCAATCCGCTTCGCTAGTTGAAACTGCGGCGTGGAGGACGATTCGGATTTTCGCGCTCGCGCGGTTCGGGCGTGCGCTGTTTTTCTGCGTAGAAGCCGCGTTCTTCGCTGCGACCGATGCGACGATGAGCCCACAAGCCTTCAAGAATCATTTCAGCAGCCGCGGCGGCGTGTGGTTCATCTTTATGATTGGTGACGCCGAGCTTGCCAATGTGATCCATGAGGTTCTGGATTTTCGAAAGCTGCTGATAGCGCTGGCTGGTGGACATGCCGTCGGGAATTTTTAGTTCGCCGCCAAGTTCGAACCACTGAATCACCGGTTGGAAATTGGTTTCGCCAAAGCGCTTGCTGAACACGCGACCAATGGCGGTGCGGATCAGCTCGCGGGCGATGACTTCGGCGCCCTTCAGTTCGCCCTCATATTCGAGTTCCATTTTCCCGGTGATAGCGGGCAAGGCCGAGTAGACATCGGCGACCCGGGCGACAGCATGATTCTCGCGAGTACGAGCAGCGCGCTGTTCGGCAGAGCTGACGACACTTTCAAGCGTGGTGATCGGCAGGCGTTGGCTAACGCCGGAGCGACGGTCAACGCGCTTGTCTTCCCGAGCCTGGAAGGCGATTTCTTCAATCACTTCGCGAAGGTAATCGGGAACTTCCAACTTTACGCCGGAGGTGCGATCCACCCAGGCTTCCTGGCCGGTGATGGTCATGCCTTCCTGCACGGTAGTGGGATAGTGGGTGCGGATTTCCGCGCCGATGCGATCTTTGAGTGGCGTAATGATTTTGCCGCGTGCGGTATAGTCTTCCGGATTGGCAGTGAACACGAGAAGGACATCGAGCGGCAGGCGCAGCGGGTAGCCCTTAATTTGGATATCGCCTTCCTGCATGATATTGAAGAGGCCGACCTGAATTTTACCGGCCAGGTCGGGAAGCTCGTTGATGGCGAAGATACCGCGATTGGCGCGTGGCAGCAGGCCGTAGTGAATAGTCAGCTCGTCGGAAAGGTCGCGGCCACCACGCGCGGCGCGAATGGGGTCGACGTCGCCTATGATGTCGGCAATGGTGACATCGGGAGTGGCGAGTTTTTCGACGTAGCGCTGATCGCGAGACATCCAGGTGACGGGCGTATTTTCGCCTTTGGCAGCCACGAGTTCGCGGCACGCGCGGCAAATTGGCTGCAGCGGATTGTCGTTAATTTCGCAGCCGACAATGACCGGCACTTCGGGATCGAGAAGCTGGATGAGCCCGCGCAAGATGCGGCTTTTGGCCTGGCCGCGCAGCCCCAGCAGAATGAAATTGTGGCGCGAGAGCAGGGCATTGACGATTTGCGGAATGACGCTGTCTTCGTATCCGTGAACGCCGGGGAAGAGGGTTTCGCCACGCTCGATGGCGCGCAGGAGATTACGGCGCATTTCATCCTTCACTGAAATGGCGGTAGTACGCGCGTCAAAATCCGGGATCCGCTTAAGCTCGCCGAGAGTGCGAGGCTTGGGATGTCCGGAGGAAGGATGAGAAGTAGCTGTCATTAGGGCCCCTATCCGCAGGCGAAGGCAACCGCCTTACGTACCATTCGTTAGTTCAAACCGTGTCCATTGCCCCCGGCGCGGTGCTGGAGGGTCGTCTTAAGTTGTAGATGCGGCGCCCAGTCCTGGAGATACCTAAGCAGGCGGAGCTGGCGCTCCGCTTCGGACCGCAGTTCGAGGATCTGCTGTTTCCAGAGCAAATCGATGGGAAGAGCGGCGGCGATGGCGTAGGAAAGCAGGTGTTTTGGGGCGTCCGAGAAGTCCTGGGGAACTTCGGCGAAGAGCAAGGTGTGGCAGGTTTCGTAGAGATCGATGAGTTGCTCTCGCTTTGGAGGATCGCAGACGAAATCGTGTTCTTCGAGGAAGTCGATGGAGCCCTCGAGCAGCGGATCCTGGGTGAATAATTCCAGAATGCGGAAGGGGGCGCGGCCCACGGTGATGATGTCCATGCGTCCGTCTTCAAACTGCTTGATGACTTCGAGGATTTCGGCAGTGCAGCCAACGCGAACGACGCCGTCTTGCAGGGCGAGGAGCATGCCAAAGGGCGATTTGGTATCGAGGCATTCGCGAACCATGCGGCGATAGCGCGGCTCAAAAATGTGCAGGGGAAGTTGTTCGCCGAGGAAAAGAACGACGTTCAGAGGGAAGAGGGGTATGCGATCCGGCCGCATGGGTTACAAAACAGATGATAACAGAGGGGCGGGAAGAATGCTCCTGCGCGAGCTCGGTCGGTTCGCTTTGACAACTCCGTTCCAATAGTTCAATGCCCGACTAACGTTAGCTGGACATGCGGTTTATTTTTCCGGCGCTTGTTGGCTTCCAGGCTCCGACTGCTTTCATCGTGTCGGGCCACACCAAACTGGACCGTTGGGATGTTGTGAAACTGCAGTGGTTCTGGCAGTGTGAGAAGTGGATGTGCCAAATGCTCGCAGGATATCTCGCTCTCGTGACGGCGGCCTTATTCACGGGTGCCGCGTTTTACATAAGCTTCGCCGAACAGCCCGCGAGACTCGGTCTTGACGATCACGCGCTTCTCACACAATGGAAGCCCGCGTATAAACGCGGATTGATAATGCAGGCCCCGCTCGCGATCTTAGGTTTCGCCCTTGGAATTGTCGCTTGGTGGTTCACTGGCCATGTGATGTTCTTCATTGGAGGAGTCTTTCTATTTGCAAATTTGCCGTGGACCCTTTTCGGCATCCTGCCCACAAATAGAGTGCTAATGGCGACAGAGCCTCAGGCGGCTGGTCCAGAGAGCCGGGCTTTGATTGTGAAGTGGAATCGCCTTCACACTGTCCGAACAGTCCTCGGATGCCTCGCGATCCTCAGCTTTCTGAACGCACTATGACGGACCTTTAAACGGGAGCGCACCTGACGCGCGGAGCGTGGCGATTTCGCTATAACGCAGGAGACCTTGATGACTGCTGTTGCTGTCAGCATGGAGCGCCCGAAATTCAGCGCTCGCGCGTTATTTACAAAACCATGGGCGCTGCTTTCGGCGGGTTTCAACGACCTACGCCATCCCCCCGCCGGGAATCGGCCCTGCTTGGATGTGTTGCGAAGTTTGGCGGTGTGCCTGGTAGTCGTTTACCACATACGGGGCTACACACCGAACGCCCTGCTCACCCTGAAAATGCCTTTCGTCCGATTTGGCTGGACTGGAGTGGATTTGTTTTTTGTGCTCAGCGGTCTACTGATTGGTGGGCAGTTGTGGAAGGAGTTAAAGGCCAGCGGAACGGTAGACGTGAAGCGATTTATCTTGCGGCGAGGATTTCGGATTTGGCCGTTCTACTATTCGGTGGTCTTCTTATTGCTGGGTGAACAGATTTTTCTGGGACGGGAACGGCCGGGTCTCTGGCTGGACGCCACGTTCCTGTCGAATTATTACAGTTATTTTCAGGTGGGCAAGCATCAGATAGCGGGCGGCTGGTCGCTGTCGTTGGAAGAACAGTTTTACCTGCTGATTCCGATTCTGCTGATGGTATGCGCGAAGTTCGTTTCTCCGAAATCCCTGTTTGGCTTGATGCTGCTCTGGCTCGCAGCCCTTCCGGTGATCCGGCATTTTGCGTTGCTGGGCTTGCACGATCTGACACAGAGATTGGCTTCTGTTTATTACACTTTCCATACGCACTCCGACGGGCTTGCCATGGGATTATTGATTTCCTGGATTATGACATGGAAGCCCGAGTTGCTGCGGATCGGCCGCTGGCTGGATGTCCTGCTGGGAGCAGTTTTTCTTGTGGGTTGCTATCTCTGGTATTCGGTCCAACTCACATTCCTTTATTCCCTGGTGGCGGTCTGCTTTGGGGCACTGACGTTTCTGTCTCTGCGGGTGCCCCTGCCGTTCTTCCTGCGGTCGAACGTCTTCTATGTCATTTCACGGCTGTCCTTTGGCGTGTACCTGCTGCACCCGGGCGTGTTCGCACACGTGATGTCGCTCCACACCCACCTTTTCGGCGAAGGCTTTCGTTCTTTTTTCCTAGCGTTTCTGTTTTGGGGAACGGTTTCGTTGGCTCTTGCCTTTGTGACTTTCTCGTTCATTGAACTTCCTTTTCTGAAGATGAGAGACCGGTTGCTCGCCAAGCATCGGGGAATTGACTCGGCTCCTGGAGAAGCATCGAGCGTTACATCGAACAGCGCCAGCTAGACTCCAGCATTCAGCAATAAAAAGTTAGAACCAATCGTTCAGAACAGTAGGTTGCTCGGCGCTAAACGCGTGGATGTTTCGCGCGTAACCTTATTACCACATCTCCAGAAACTTCAAATTTGACCACAAAGGAGATATGTCAGTCGGTGTACTTGCACCTACACCATGGGCAATGCCTGCCGTCTTCCAACAATCCAATACTTCCGTAGCCATCGTCGTAAGACATACATAGGTGGATGCTGTTGTAATTTGAGATAGGCTCACCGAGCCAATCGGAGACTAGTTAAGCCACGTCTGACCGTAATCATCTAGCCAGAACTTAGACGCGACCACATCGATAGTTGCGAATCCCGAACTTAAGATCGCCAGCTGGTCGTCGTTTGTAATTGTTCCACCAGGGCTGCAAACTCAGCTTGATGGAATCGTCCTGATTGCGCTCGATGAGCAGGGGCATTCCAAATCGTTGCGGGAACGTACCTACTTGTCCGCCTTCCGCTGTTTACCAGGAGCTGGTACGAGTCCACTATATAGTCTGACCGGGAAATTGAGGTATTCGTGACGCTCAGAGTGACCCTCGCGATCTTTCTCTTTTTGGGAACATTCCATCTCTCCTCAAAGCAGACAGCAGCACCCAGTCTTAATGCCGATTCAGATTCGACGCACAGCGAAATGCAGCACTTCGTTCGGTCACTCACGGGGAAATGGTCCATCGAATTCGAAGTTAGTCCGACTGACGCCCTTCCCAAAGGTGGAACTGGCCACGGGGGAGAAGTGTGGAAGTCTGGCCCCGGCGGCCTGTCGTTCATCGAGGAATATCATTCCACGGGCGACGAAGGATACATCACGGGTCGGGGGATCTTCTGGTGGGATGAACATTTGCAGCGCATTCAAGTGGTATGGTGCGCAAATTATCTGCCCAGCGGTTGCGAGATTATGAGCGAGGGAGCGTCTTGGGATGGGAATCGTCTCATTCTGAAAAATCGATGGGAATCAGGCGGTAAGACACACTTCGTGAAAGAAGTCTTCTCCGATATTTCTTCGACCTCGTTTACGCAGACTATTTATCAAGGCGAGAGCTTTTAAAAACTGAATTCACGTACGTATTTCATGCGAAGAAGAAATCCGATTTGCCCGCCAACTCCCGGTAAGTTTCGTTAATCAAGAATTGAGCCTGCTTCCATTGAGCGGCGCTTTTAGACTGGTTGGAGATACGCGGGAGCGAAGACATTTGCGACAAATGATTCAAGCGATGTCGGTGTCGTATTGCGTGCCGAACGATCCTCCAAAGGAACGATGAGGCCCGCACTTGCACCAGCCCACATTTCAACAATCAATTCCGTGGTCTTTTTAGGTAAACCCATCTGCAAAAGGGCCGCCTCCAGCATCGTGCTCGGCAATTGCACGTATTCGAGGTTGGGCCTGCCAATAGCGCTGCCAACAATCGAAGCTGCCTCCTTCATGGAGATATCGCGCTGTCCATGGAGCTCTTGGATCGAACGGCCAGAAAAATCGCGCGCAGCCAGGCGAGTTGCGGCGTACGTGCCGATGTCTTGCGTCGCTATCCAAGGCATTGGCACTTCGGCTCGCAAACCTCCAGGTAACATCCCCATCGAGCGCAGCGGTGCAATACTCATGAACAGATTTTCCATAAAATACGCTGCGCGAAGGTGGAGGACGTTGAGCCCAGCGACTCGATTGAGCTTTTCCTCCTGACTGTGTAAGCCGACGATGGGCCCGGTGTTTTTGGCATGTTGAGCGCCGATACTGCTTAGATTAACGACGAACCGCACGTGGGCGTTGGTGATTGCAGCGGCGTAGGAATCGGAAACGCGTTCTTGATGGGCACGCAAATCCTGTTGCGAGACGTCCTCGGGCAGAACCAGGTAAACGGCAGAAGCGTCGTTGAAACCTTGCGTCGTTGAATCGACATCCTCGACGTTTGCGACGAAAGGCTCCGCACCAAGTTCCACGAGTGGTGCCAGCTTCTTCGGGTCTCGCCCAACCACGCGAACCTTTTCGCCTTTGGCAAGCAATGCTTTCGTTGCTGTCCTTCCCGTGCGCCCAGTCGCGCCTGTCACCACGATCATTTGGAACTCCTGTAATTGAACCGGCAATATAGTCACTGCGGTGTAAATCGACAAGCCTTGGTTTGGTCGGCTAACCGGACGAGTTCCCCTTGGCGGAACGCCTAGCGTTTTTGCGGGACTGAAGCCTTCGTTGGAATGGAGGAGAGGTACTCCTCGTAGACGCCTTTGAAGTCTTCGATTTTGCTGTCCTTGAAATTCCAGATGCGGGTGGCGACTTCGTCGAGGACGTCTTCGTCGTGCGTGACTAACAGAACCGTGCCCTCATATTTCTGTAGGGAGATGTTCAGGGCGTTGATGGACTCGAGGTCCAGGTTGTTGGTGGGTTCGTCGAGGATGAGCACGTTGGGCTTCTGCAGCATCAAGCGGCAGAAAATCAGGCGAGCTTGCTCGCCGCCGGAAAGCGCGGACGTGGGCTTCAAGGCGTCTTCACCGCTGAAAAGCATTTGCCCCATGGGGCCGCGAATTTCTTCCTGGGCGGCTTGCGGCTTGTATTGCCAGAGCCATTCCATGGCGGTGATGCCTTTGCTCTTGTCGATGGTGTAGCCAAAATCCTGAGGAAAATAGCCGACGGTGACTTCGTGGCCCCAGATGACGTTGCCCGAATCGATGGTGAACGACTGCTCGGCACTGGTAATGAACTGACCGGCATTGCGGATCAGCGATTTGAGCATGGTAGTTTTGCCGGCGCCGTTGCGACCGATCAAAGCGATTTTTTCGCCGCGGGTTACGCTGGCAGAAAAATTCTTGAAGACGGTCTGCCCGTCGTAGGACTTGGCCAGGTGCTTGATCTCGATCGGCAGGCGGCCTGACGGACGCTCGGTATCGAAACGAATGTACGGGCGCTGAATATTCGAACGCGCGAGTTCGGAGGTTTGCAGGCGTTCCACTTCTTTTTTGCGCGACGTGGCTTGCGCGGAACGAGTGCCGGCCGAGAAGCGGGCGATGAAGTCGTTGAGCTGCGCGATTTTCTTTTCGCGCACAGCGTTATCAGCTTCCATGCGGGAACGAATATTTGTTTTGGCGAGCACCATGTCGTCGTAGCCGCCGGGATACATAATGATGGTCTGATAGTCGATGTCGGCGGTGTGGGTGCAGACGCTATTCAGGAAATGGCGATCGTGGGAAATGACGATCAGAACGCCGTGATATTCGCAGAGATATTCTTTGAGCCAGTGGACGGAATCAAGGTCGAGGTTGTTGGTAGGTTCGTCGAGGAGCAAAGCCGAAGGATTGCCGAAGAGCGCCTGCGCGAGCAGTACGCGCACTTTCTGTCCGCCTTGCAGTTCGCCCATTTTGCGTTCGTGCAGATCGGCTTCGATGCCGAGACCGTCGAGGAGAACGCCGGCATCGGCTTCGGCGGTGTAGCCACCTTCTTCGCCGACAATGCCCTCGAGCTCACCGAGGCGCATTCCGTCCTCATTGGTCAGATGGTCGTGATGCTTGGCGTAGAGCGCGTCACGTTCCTCGAGCGCCTTCCAGAGAAGCGTGTTGCCCATGATGACCGTGTCGATGACACGAAACTTGTCGAAGGCAAATTGATCCTGGCGCAGGATGCCCATCTTTTTGGGGCGAGTGATGTTGCCCTTGGTGGGTTCCAGTTCGCCGGTAAGAATCTTCATGAAGGTAGATTTGCCGGCGCCGTTGGGACCGGAAATGGCGTAGCGGCGACCCTCCATGAAGGTGGTGGTGACCTCCTCGAAAAGGACGCGGGAGCCGAAACGCATAGTGACTTCGTTGACTGCGATCATAAGCTTTAATTTTACAGTACAAGTGCGGTTTGACGCCAAATTGCGTGTGAATATTGGCGAAAAACTGGCAAAAACGCGTGTCCGACGAAAGCAGCAGCGCGGCCGAGATGTGACTGCGTGTGCCTTGGTGCTGAGATTTTGCCGTTGCCGGCAAGATGCCGGCGCTACCAAGCGGTTTTGTGGCTTGTGAGAGCAGGGGGATTTTGGGGCTGCGGCTAATACTTGGGGGTTACGCCCAAGTTGTAGAAGAGGAATGAGTAGATATCGGCGGTCAACTCGATGGCTTTGGTGGTGCTGACGGCGCCGTGACCGGATTTGGTTTCGATGCGAATTAAAACCGGATGGTCTTTGCTGGCCAGCGTTTGCAAGGTGGCGGCGTATTTGAAGGAGTGCGCGGGGACGACGCGATCATCGTGATCGGCGGTGGTAATCAGCGTGGCAGGATATTTCCCGCCGGGGCGAATGTTGTGCAGCGGCGAGTAGGCGTAGAGCGCTTTGAACTCGTCGGCGTTATCGCTGGAGCCGTAATCGGCAATCCAGTTCCAGCCAATGGTGAATTTCTGGAAGCGCAGCATGTCCATGACGCCGACCATGGGCACGGCGGCACGGAAAAGTTCGGGACGCTGGTTCATCACGGCGCCTACGAGGAGGCCGCCGTTGGAACCGCCGTTGATGGCGAGATGAGCGGGTGAGGTGTATTTATTGGCGATGAGCCAGTCGGCAGCGGCGATGAAATCGTCGAAGACATTTTGTTTTTGCAGTTTGGTACCGGCGAGGTGCCATTTTTCGCCATACTCTCCACCGCCGCGCAGATTGGCGGAAGCGTAGACGAAACCTTGCTCGAGCAGAGCGGTCCCGAAGGGGCGAAACACCGGCAGAGTGCTGATGTTGAAGCCGCCGTAGCCGTAGAGCAGGGTGGGGTTGGTGCCGTCGAGCTTCAGACCTTTTTTATAAGTGAGGAACATTGGGACGCGGGTGCCATCTTTGCTGGTGTAGAAGACTTGTTTCGTTTCGTAGTCGTCGGGATGGAATCCGGGAATTTGCGGAGCGCGATAGACTTTCGCCTCTTTGGCAGGAATGTCGTAGCGGAAGATGGTGGAGGGATAGTTTGGCGAAGTGAAGGCCAAGAAAATGAAATTATCTTTATCGTTTCCCTGCAATTCGGAAACGCTGCCGGCGCCGGGCAATTTCACTTCGTTTTCCAGCTTGCCATCGAGGCTGTAGACGTCGAGATGACTGGCAACATCTTTGAGATAGGTGACGAAGAGCTTGCCACCGGCAACTTTGGCGGACTCGATGACCTCTGGTTTCTCGGGAACGACTTCGGACCACGAGGAGTCGGTAGGATTAAAGGCGGCGATACGGTAATTCGGCGCGTTGAGATTTGTCTGGACGAGAAGCTTGCCATTCACGTCGTCAATCACGTTGTAGGTATCATCGGTGACTTCGGCGATGACCGGTTTGAAGGATTTATCTGATTTTGTAAGGTCGCGGTAGAAAACGGCGTTGCCGCGCTTGCCTGTTCCACGATCGGAAACATACAAGATGGCGAAGCGCTCGTCGTCGGTGGTGCCGACGATGTGAAAGCGTTGTGGATGGGCTTTATCTTCGAAGACCAGCTCATCTTGCGACTGCGGAGTGCCGACGCGGTGATAGTAGACGGTGTGATTTTCGTTTTTAGAGGAGAGTTCGTGGCCGCCTTCCGGTGCGGGATAGCGGCTATAGAAAAAGCCATTTCCGGCCCAGGCCATGTCGGTAACTTTCAGCCACTTCAGGTCGTCGTCGAGAAGTTTCCGACCATTTACTTCCATGACGTGGGCTTCCTGCCAATCGGAGCCTCCCGTGGAAATTCCGTAACCGCAGTAGCGGCCGTCTCGAGAGGCCGCGAAGACGCCGAGGCGAGACGTACCATCTTGCGAGAATTTATTGGGATCGAGAAGAAGTTCCGGGGAATCGTCGGGAGTTTTCTGCAGGTAAATTACGTTCTGATTTTGCAGGCCGTCATTTTTCGAAAAGACGTAGGAATCACCGCGGCGATCGGGTGGCGTAAATTTCGGGTAATTGAAAAGCTGCTCGAGGCGTTGCTTGACCTGGGCGCGATACGGAATTCTTGCGAAGTAGGCGTTGGTGACGTCATTTTCGGCTTTGACCCAAGCAGCGGTCTCCGGGGAATTGTCGTCTTCGAGCCAACGATAGGGATCAGCGACTTTCGTCCCGTGGTAGTCGTCGACTTGGTCGCTTTTACGGGTGTTGGGATAGGTCATGGATTGA
>JBAVNY010000580.1:0-1782 GCA_049691535.1 Candidatus Acidiferrum sp. | reverse complement strand
TCGTGCTGGTGGACGATTCGATCGTGCGCGGAACGACCAGCCGTAAGCTGGTGCGGATGGTGCGGGAAGCTGGGGCGAAGGAAGTGCACATGCGGATCAGTTGTCCGCCAACGATTTCTCCGTGTTACTACGGGGTGGACACGCCGACGAAGGAAGAACTGATTGCTTCGGCGAACACGCCAGAGCAGATACGCAATTACCTGGGCGCCGATTCGCTGGGCTATCTCTCCCTGACCGGGTTGAAGCAGGCGGTGGGCGATACCAAAGGGAATTTCTGTACGTCGTGTTATACGGGGAACTATCCAACCGATTTGGTGCAACTGGAAGTGCCCGAAGGGGCGTCGCAAAGCAAAATGAATGAAGTGGTGACGGTGGACCGTGAAAGCTGACGCAATCAAAGTGAACAAGAAGCGAGAAGCAGTGGCAAGCGAAGCTCACGTTCCCATGAGTTCGCGGGTAAAGAGCGAGATTATTGCGTGGTTCTGGGTGATTCTGGCGTTCATGCTGATTAATGGCACGCTGGGTCAGGCGCGGGTGATTCCCTCGGGGTCGATGGAAAACACGCTGCTGATCGGCGACCACCTGATCATGAGCCGGGTGGGCTACGACGCGGGCATTCCGTTCACTAATTGGCACGTGCCGCTGTGGCGCAGTCCGCATCGCCAGCAAATTATCATTTTCAAGCCGCCGTTTGATCCGACCCAACCTGATTATGTGAAGCGGGTGATCGGCTTGCCGGGCGAGACCGTGGACGTGAAGGATGGCGCGGTTTGGATTAACGGGAAGAAACTCGAAGAGAACTACACGCTGGGGCGCACGGAAGCTCCGCGAGCGGACCAATTGATGACGCAGTACGGCGGTCTGCCTTACAAAATTCCGGACAATTGCTACTGGGCGATGGGCGACAATCGGGAAAATTCGCAGGATAGCCGGTACTGGGGCTGCGTGCCGCGCAACGACATTATCGGAACTCCGGTGTTGATCTACATGTCGCTGGACGCACCGCGGGATGCGTGGAACGGGAACATTGCGGACAGATTTTTGGCCTATGCCAACGCCATCATCCATCCCGGCACGATACGCTGGCGCAGATTGTTCCATGTGTTCTAAGCTGTAGGCGGTCTGGCGCCCCCAAACCGTCAGCCCGATATTCGAACTAGAATAGAAGCACGCATGTCCACCGTGTGATTCACGATAGGTGACTCGTCCTACGTGGCGTCCCACCGCCGCGGCCCATGGGGCAGTCAGCTGCACCACCCGTCGCTGCATCACGAAAGTCTCTTGAAGGCGGGCTCAACCATGAAATACGCCGACGCTGGGGTCAACATAGCTGTCGCTGACGACGCGAAGCAGCGCATACGCCATTTGGCGAGCCGCACGTTCACGCCAGCGGTGCTGGGCGGGATTGGCGGGTTCGGGGCGCTGTTTGCATTGGACATGAAGAAGTGGAAAGAACCGGTGCTGGTGTCGAGTGCGGATGGCGTGGGGACGAAGCTGAAGGTGGCGATGGCGGCGGGCGTTCACTCGACGGTGGGAGGCGACCTGGTGAATCACTGTATCAACGACATTCTGGTGCAGGGAGCAGAGCCGCTGTTTTTCCTGGATTATCTGGCGATGGGCAAACTGGAACCGGACGTGGTTGAGCAGCTTGTGGATGGGATGAGCCGGTCGTGCCGCAAAGCGGGATGCGCGTTGATTGGCGGGGAAACGGCGGAGATGCCGGGGTTTTATCCTCCAGGCGAATACGATTTAGCGGGATTTATTGTCGGCGTGGTGGAGCGG
>JBAVNY010000579.1:0-3131 GCA_049691535.1 Candidatus Acidiferrum sp. | reverse complement strand
TCTACCTTTTTCACTTTCCCCGATCAGTAAGTTCTTCTCCCGAATCTCTCCAGCCGGTGTATCAGGCCGCAAGGCCGCAAAATCGTTATCGAACACAAAGGTGCCGTCGTAATCCGGATTGCGCGCTCCGCCAGCCCGCTCATTTCCAGGGCACAAATAACATTGCGGATTGTACTTCTCCAGATGCTCCGTCGCGGCAATCTCTACCTGCCCCTGCCAGGGCCGCTGCGTGCGCTGCGGAGAAACCAGCACCCATTCCCGTGTCAACGGATTGAATCGCCGGTGTGGATGAACTTTCAAATCGAAAGTTGTCATGAGTTTAGTGAGCCGCGCTGAGAATTCCAAAGGGACGCTACGCCAACCTGCCTGCTCCATCCGCTGCAGAAGACACATAAATTTCCGCTACTCGTCCGGTCGCCTTTTCATAGCCAGCCAGTACGTTGCTTTTGAACCGTTCTACAAGTGTGGATTCGACCAGATTTATTGTGCAACCCCCAAACCCGCCCCCAGTCATGCGTGCTCCATATACTCCGGGGTTTTGCTCGGCCAATTGCACCATCACGTCCACTTCTTGGCAGCTCACTTCGAAGTCGTCCCGCAGGCTCGTATGCGATTCCTTCATCAACTCGCCAAAGCGTCTCACATCGCTAGCACTCAGCGCCTCGCCAGCCTTCAGTACGCGCGCATCCTCGGTGATGACATGACGCGCACGCCTGCGAATAGCCTCAGGCAGGTGTTTGCCAAGCTTTTCGAAATCTCCCAACGAAATGTCCCGAAGCGCTTTTACTCCCGGCAAACGTTCCGAAAAAAAGCGTACTGCCGCTTCACATTCCGCGCGCCTCTGATTGTATCCGCTCGCCGAATGGCTGTGCCGTACCATCGTGTTGCAAATCACCAAGCTAACCTCTGGCGGAATCGGCAGAAGTTGATACCCAAGTGTCCGGCAATCCAGTAGCAGCGCGTGATCCTTCTTCCCGTGAACAGAAATGAACTGATCCATGATCCCGCATCGCGCGCCCACGAATTCGTTCTCCGCTTGCTGGCACAACTGTGCCACGACCGTTCCATCCAGTCTCTGCTGCGCTATTTCTAGAAACGCAGTGCAAACCGCCACTTCCAGCGAAGCTGACGAACTCAATCCCGCCCCCTGCGGCACATCGCCACTCAGCAGAACGTCGGCGCCAGTCAGTGTCCCCAGCTTCGCCGCCAGCAGCCGGATTACGCCAACGACGTAGTCACTCCAGTGTCCGCGCGCCCGACTCGGCAGATCGTCCAGCTTCAGCTCGACGTGCTCGGCATAATTCTCGGAGTACACCATCACCGTCCGGTCGGCCCGCTTCGCAATTCCAATCCGCGTCTGAAACGCAATCGCGGCAGGGAACACATAACCGTCGTTATAATCCGTGTGCTCGCCAATCAAATTCACACGGCCCGGAGCTTGCACCAGCGCCGGCGTAGCGGGGTACATCTTCACAAAGCGCTCCAGCAGTCCCGCCGATTCTCTTGCAAGAGTGATTTTTTCGCTCATCACGAGGAGAAAACAAGTGGCGCGCCCGGCCAGACTCGAACTGGCGACCCTCTGCTTAGAAGGCAGACGCTCTATCCAACTGAGCTACGGGCGCGTCGTTTCGCCATTGTAACATTGAGTTATCTGCATCGGCGCGGTCTGTAGCTCAGCGAAGGTGGTAGCAAGACCGAACCGAATTATGCCTTTCAAACAGAAGCTGCACATTCTGGCTCAGCCGATAGTAGCTCTCCAGCAAGAGCCAGCGAACGCTGCGGCCTGAATTCGATTCACGTTACCACATCTTCTATCGGCATTCCGTTCGCCGATAGCGTGTGTGCTAGCCTCCGCCTCAGCTCCAAGAGTCTCTCCTTCCATTTTCCATCCGAAATCCTCGACTTTTGTGTCGAGTCGCCAACATCCAAAGTACTATCGGCGGTGGAACTTCGACTGCAAAATCGCCTTCTTCGCAATTCATCACAACTTACCGTCTCGGCGGCGCAACGATGTCAAACCGCTTGTAACTCTTTAAGAGTTAAGGTACTTACTTGCCGAGCGGACTTCCGGCAGCGCTTGTTCTCACCCCCGTAACCCGAAAACCTTGGTAACTGTCCCGCTAGCACGCCAGACCGGGTGGCACCCCACTGCTCTGAACCCGTCCCTTCGTCCAGTTGTTGGCTCACAAGGGACTGAGTTAACTCTTATGTAGGACCGAGTATCGGCGGAGCGGGTGTATTCGGCGCCGCAGTTTGGCGTTAGCCACTTACCCTGGCGCATTTGCGGAGACTTGGTGGCAGGAAGCTTCAAAGATTCTCGGCGTCGCGTTTTTGAAAATCGAATGTCTCAGTCACGTGAATGGGAGTCGCCCATGATTGGCAAGGTTCGAAAACAGCAGGGCTTCTCGTTGCTAGAAACCCTCATGGTGATTGCAGTCATGTCCATCTTGGCTGGCATCACCATGATCAAAAGTTTTGGCTCCATGGAGAGCTATCGCGCCAATGCTGCACTCGACGTGATAGCCAGCCAGTTGCGCGTTGCCCGGCAGATCGCCATCAGCCAACGCCGCAACGTCAAGGTTACCTTCAACACTAGCGCTTCTCCTCAGACCATCACGTATCAAGTGCAACCTGGCGTCGGCGTCAATGCCAGCGCGGCCGGACCAATCATCTCTATGCCGCTGCCCAACCAGACCCAATTCATTTTCGAAAGCGGCGTGCCGGATACGCCGATGGGGTTTGGCACTTGCTCTGGCACTTCTCCCGTTTGTATCGGCGGTTCTGGCAGTCTGACCAACATGGTCTTCACTCCCACCGGTCAGTTCTCCGATGGCGGCAACAACGTTTATAACGGAACCGTTTTCCTTGGCATTGCTGGACAAATCGCCACGGCGCGCGCCGTCACCATTATGGGCAACACCGGGCGCGTTCGCCCCTATACCTACATTGGGCCTGTGGGCGGCTCGTCTCTACAAGTTTGGATTGAATAGGGAGCTTGAGCATGCAAAAGAAAATTATTCGAAACGATAAGGGATTTACCTTGGTGGAAGTCATGATTGCCATGGCTGTCATGAGCTTTGGCATCCTGTCCCTCGTTTCCGTTTTCACCCAGGGGCTGGTCTCTTCCAACC
>JBAVNY010000578.1:0-32248 GCA_049691535.1 Candidatus Acidiferrum sp. | reverse complement strand
CGACAGTGTCGGTCAACTTTTGGCCGCGATCAGTATGAATATGGCTGAGGTGCGCTCGCAAGCGCATAAACTCGATGAAAACGGAGCACGCGCCGTTGCCGAGAACGAGCGTTTGGTGGAGCAGATTATTCGCGAGATCCGAACTATCTCTCATCTGCTGCACCCGCCGCTGCTCGATGAAGCGGGTCTGGCCGCGGCATTACGCTGGTATGTGGAGGAATTTTCGCACCGCAGCAAAATCCAGATCGAAATGGAAATTCCCGAGAACCTGGGAAGGTTGCCGATGGAAATCGAAACGGCGATTTTCCGCATTGTGCAGGAGTGCCTCGCCAACATTCACCGACATTCGGGAAGCAAGACCGCTGCGGTTCGTTTGAAACCGCAACCAAATGAAGTTGTGGTGATCGCCGAGGATCAGGGAGTCGGTATTCCTGTAGAGAAATTGCGCATGAATTCTGATGGAAGAGGCGGTGTGGGATTCCGGGGGATGCGCGAGCGAGTCAGACATCTCGGCGGTACTCTGGAGATCGAATCTGGCAACGGGAAAACGACGGTGACCGCACGATTGCCACTGGCACAGGCGGTATCGGCACAAGCCAGCGGCTAAAGACAATCGTTAGTTCCGTCTTGGCGCTCTGCCACATGGCCTGCATTCGTATAAATCCGAGCAAAGTGCAAGTTTTCTTCCTCCGTCATAGTGCGGTATGCATGACGGGACTCCGTAGATGCTTGGTTCCAGATAAGTCGCTTCGATTCGCTACCAAAGACTTGTACGCAAATAGTTACCGGCTTGCGGTACTTCCGACCTATTGCCGGTAAGCCTGTCATCCTTCAGCATCATAGGGGTGCGGCTCTTAGGATTTCGCCGTGCGACGGATTCGAGGGGCACGTGGAAACGCAAGGCATACGACCGCAGGCGCTAGACCGTCACGAATTGGATAAATTGGAGCGCCGGGAGATCGAACTAAGCCGGTTGGCAACCAGCTTTGTCTTGATACTTGGTGTCGCGTTGGCCGCGTTCATGTATATGTACGTATTCCTTCTGTTCCGAGGGAAAAATTGGACGCTGAACGTCGCCTTCGTCGGCTTTTGTCTTCTTACGGTGCTGTTCGTCAGTTACCTGCAATTGCACCAGCGAAGCGTTCGAAAACTTAAGCAAAAGTTAGTAGCGGAATTGGAGCGCAACGCCCAACTGCGCTTCGGGCCAAGCCCGGATTTGTTGCAGTCCATGCCGGATCTGGCGCAATTCAGAGAACGCGTCAACATGGAATTTCCTCGCGCGCTTGCTGCCCAAACTGGCTTATCGGTCATGCTAATTGAGATTGGATCAGCGGTGAGCGTAAAAGGCGCTGGGTCGGCCGTCATCCTCGATGGTGTAAAGGCGCTGAGCGGATGTCTGCGGCCGATGGACTCCGTTTATAGATTGTCACCAAACGTATTTGGCTTGGTCCTCCCGGGGACGGACACTGCGAGCGCCGGGCGTGTCGGCGAGCGCTTGAATCGCGAATTGGAACGGGTACGGACTAGGCATCTAACGGAGATAGCGCTGGCAACCCACAACTACCCTGAAGCCGTCCGCAGTGCTCAGGAATTTCAAGACGTGATCGATTTAGGCCTGGTACAAGGTGTGAACGCCGATCAGCCGGTCTGCGTAGCGGTAAACTAAACCTCACTCCCTTCCTGAGAACAGCGGCGCATTTCTGAAACTGCCGAAAAGTAGCCCTTCGGCGATATCATTCATCTAACAATTGAAACGCTTCAGAATAGAGCGGACGGAGGAGTTCCTTTGAGGGCTCGGATTGTTAGGTTTGTGGTGATAGTCCAGGGCATTCTGCTGCTCGCGCATCTCTTCGTCTATGAGACGTGGGTGGCATTTTGGGGCGGGCCCGCGGGACGGGAGCTTACAATTTTTCGCGTGGCACTGGCGCTTCTTTCGGTAAGCTTTGTGGCCGCGACTCTACTAGCGCATCGCTACTTCAATGGTCCGGTGCGCGGTTTCTACAAATTGGCAAGTGTGTGGCTGGGCGCGTTGAACTTTCTCTTTCTGGCCGCTTGCTTGTCCTGGATCACCTATTCGGTTGTTTGGTTGGCCCACCTGCCGGTGAGTCGCCAGACGCTGGCGCTTTCATGGTTCGGGCTGGCCATTTTGGCTAGCCTCTACGGAATTGCCAATGCGGCTTCGGTGCGTGTCCGGCGCGTGTCTGTGAAATTGCCAGGACTCCCCGCGTCTTGGCGCGGCCGCGTTGCAGCACTGGTCACCGATACGCATCTCGGACACATCAAGGGGCCTCGATTCGTTGCGCGGCTGGTAAATATGCTGCGGCAGTTGAAAGCGGATGTGGTGTTCATCAGCGGAGATATGTTTGATGGCACGAAAGTAGATCCTGAACGGCTGGTCGCACCCTGGAAGCAGCTCACACCGCAGTTTGGATCGTATTTCGTCACCGGCAATCACGAAGAGTTTTCCGATCCCACGAAATACCTGGAAGCTATCGAAGACTCCGGCATTCACGTGTTGCACAACGAAAAAGTGAATCTGGATGGCTTGCAAGTGGTGGGCGTGCCGTACAGCCAGGCGACGAATGCCGTTCGTTTCCAGTCCATTCTAGAGGGCGCGGATCTTGATCGCGATCGCGCCAGCGTGCTGCTCACTCATGTGCCGCATGCACTGCCGATGGTGGAACAGCAAGGAATTTCGCTGCAGCTTTCCGGTCACACCCATGGTGGGCAGATGTTTCCCTTCACGTGGTTCACGTCTCGCATCTTCGGCGAATATACGTATGGGTTGAAAAAATTTGGGGAGTTGTTGGTCTACACCTCCAGCGGCGCTGGCACTTGGGGGCCACCGATGCGGGTATGCACACAGCCGGAGATCGTGCTGATCAGCTTCGAGTAGCGTCATCTACCGAGTCCGCAGAATCAGTAACGCTAAATCTTCTACTGTTGATTTTGAAAATGGGAATGATCGGAGTTCGTGGGAGCAGGCGCACGCTTGACTCGAAAAACCATGGCCGGCCCTAGATCCTCTGGCTTCGGGGCGTCGACTAGCGAAACCGTGACCCGCACACTAAGTTCGCTTTCTGCTTCTCCGCGATGAACGCCGCGGGTTGGAGGCACGTCCGCGTAGTCACGGCCTACCGCCACGCTTATGTGACGCTCGCCGCCAAGCAGATTGTTTGTAGGATCAAACTCCACCCAACCCGCGTCACCTAAATACGCCTCAACCCAAGCGTGGGTAGCGCCAGCTGGCGAACGGTCGTGAGATTTGTCTCCGTGATAGAGATAGCCGCTCACATAGCGGCATGGAATCCGCAGTTGCCGCACCAGCGCGATCATAATATGAGCAAAATCCTGGCAAACCCCTTGCCGAGTCTCGAGCGCATCATCAATGGGCGAATCGACGCGCGTCGTGTTGGGCGCGTACGCAAAACCTTCATAGATCGCGCTGTTCAGTTCCTTCAAAAGCGAAAAAGGATCATCGCGGCGTTCCAGACGAAATTCTTGCCGCAACTTCTCCAGCTTTTCCGTAGGACGCGCGAAATGACTGGGCAACAGCATTTCCCAGTAATCAGTGTAGGAGACTTGCTCGTCCAGTTCCTCCCAAGTGCTGTGCTTTAATGTGTCCACATCCAGACGCGGCAGCATGTCGACCGTCGCCTCAGCCACCACTTCGATCACTTCATGCTTGCCCGGAATGTCGAAATGATGCACCGCGTTTCCGTAGAAATCGCGATACACAATAACGTTAGCGCGCGGGTTCACTTCGAGCGACGACGTCAGGCAACGCTGCCGCGTGTCACTGCGCGGCTGAAGGCGAACCTCCATAACGCTCTCGCCAACGGCGGGCTCATAGGAAAAACCGGTCACATGGCGTATCAGGTAGCTCATGACGCGAGTTCCGCCTCGATCGAATAGTCAAAATAAATGTCATGAATCGCTGCGTGGATTTCTCCGCATTCTTTGCGGACAGTCTGCAAATAGTTGTGCACGCCGCCCGAGATAATTTCCTCGATTTGGCTGAAGCTGAGCTGCGCACGGAGACGGCCCGCGATGCGCGTGGGAAGCTTGGCGCTACGCTGCGTCAGATCGCCGATCATATGCAGCGCCGCATTGACGCGGTCCACCGAGAAACGGATGGAGTGAGGAAATTCCGGATTGAGCAGCAGGAATTCAGCTACGCGCAGCGGCTGAATCTCTGCTGTGTGCGCCTTGCAATAAGCTTCCAGCGCCACGCAGTCGCCCAGCAGGCCCACCCATTCGAGATATTCGGCTCCTTCAATGGGCCGTTCGAAGTGATCGGTCATGCGCTGAAAGTGAGTCTCGAGAAGAGTCGTCAACGTGTCGGCACGCTCCACGTAGCGCCCTAACTGGATGAACTGCCAGCCTTCCCCGTGGCTCATGGTCGCATCGGTGATGCCATGAAAAAGATAAGCACCCTCAAGAACTAACAGGAAAAAGTCATGCGACTTTAGAATCCATTCTTCTTCAGGACGCCTTTCAATAACATCGAGATACAGCCGATTCAATTGCTCCCACATCCGGGTGCTGCATTGTTCGCGAACGTGGCGAAGGTTTTCCCGAGCGCAGGTGATTGAGGAAACGATCGACGAGCCATTGGAACGGCTGAACACCAGAGTATTAAGGAGTTGCGTGGGATCAACGGGGCCTTCCACTGCGGGAGCTCGCAAAGCCTCTAGCAGGAACCGCCACCGCCCCGCGCCCATTTCCGGAGATTGATCGAGCCACAGTTGCAGTTCGACATTCACCAGCCGGGCGGTGTGTTCAGCGCGTTCCAGATATCGCCCCATCCAATACAAACTGTCGGCGACGCGAGAAAGCATGCCCGCGTCGCGTTTGAACGCTTGGACGTAATAATTGCGAGGAGGACGCATAGCTATGCGGATCGCCCCTCTCTGCCGATTCGCGCTCCGGGCTCAGAACTCACGTGAGTCAATTGCTGGCGCATCTCTTCCAACAGTTCTTCGCCCACCGCACCTTCGCGAAGCACCCAGGTATCTTTGCTGCCGCCGCCCTGGGAGGAATTCACCACCAGAGAACCTTTGCGGAGGGCCACGCGGGTCAGGCCGCCCGGAACCAACGTCACCTTCTCACCCATCAGGATGTATGGCCGCAAATCGATGTGGCGAGACTCGACGCTGCCATCAATCAGGCACGGCGCGCAGGAAAGCGCCAGCGTCGGTTGGGCAATGTAGTTACGTGGGTCAGCAAGAATGCGCATTCGAAAATCTTCACGCTGCGCAGCCGAACTGTGCGGCCCGATCAACATGCCGTAACCGCCAGACTCGCCCACCGCCTTCACCACCATGTTTTCCAGATTGTCGAGGACATGCTGGCGATGCGTCTCGTCGGACATCAGGAAGGTGGGAATGTTGGGAAGAATGGCGTCTTCGTTCAAGTAGTAGCGAATTATTTCCGGGACGTACGCATACACGGCTTTATCATCGGCAACGCCGGTACCTATGGCGTTAGCCAAGGTAACGTTTCCGGCGCGATAGGCATTAAACAGCCCGGGAACGCCGAGTGAAGAATCCGGTCGGAAGCAAAGCGGATCCAAAAAATCGTCATCGACGCGGCGATAAATAACGTCAACGCGGCGAAGCCCCGCCGTGGTTCGCATATACACGATGTTGTCGTGGACCAGAAGGTCGCGACCTTCCACCAGTTCAATGCCCATCTGTTGGGCGAGGAACGTGTGTTCGAAGTAGGCAGAGTTAGAAACGCCAGGCGTCAGCAAGACATTTGTCGGATCTTGCCGGTACGGACAATTATCCGGGGCCAAGCTGCGAAGCGTGGACAGCAGTTCCCGCGGATAATGATCGATAGGCCAGACACCGTAATCGCGGAAAAGCGTAGGGAACACGCGCTTCAGCACCTTGCGATTGGCGACCATATAAGAGACGCCACTGGGCACGCGAAGATTATCTTCGAGGACAGCGAACGCCCCATCAGGTAACCGGACCAGGTCAGTACCGCAGATGCTGACATAAATGTCGCGGGGCACGTTAAGGCCGCGCATCTCGCGCCGGAAATGCCTGCAGCTGTAGATCAGTTCACGTGGCACGACTTTGTCCGAGAGTATACGTCCCTCGTGATAGATGTCGCGTAGGAACAGGTTAAGAGCGGTAAGCCGCTGCGTGAGTCCCTTTTCGATCTTCGTCCATTCGCTCGCAGCGATAATTCGTGGCAAAAGATCATTAGGGAAAATGCGCTCGGTGCCTTCTTTACTCCCATATACGGTGAAGGTAATCCCTTCGTGCAGGAAAGCCAGATCGGCGGCCTGTTGGCTGCGTCGTAATTCTTCAGGAGCGAGGGTCAGCAGGGTCTGGTTCAGCGCGCGATAGTGCTCGCGCGGCACACCGGGTGACGCAAACATTTCGTCGTAAGCTGTATCAATTTTGTAGTTCACAAAGGATGGAGGGAGATGGATGCGTGATGATATCGCCGCGGCTGTCATCGTCCGTCCTGCAACCCGGCTGGGAGGGTCGTTCAGTTCCGCACTCCGGCGGCCACTCCCGCTTTCTGGTCGAAATCGCCCGACGAGGCTGGCGCACCACGGGCTGGGCCAATGTATGTCGAGGGGGCGGGTGAGTCCAATTCAAATTGCTGATGGAAACTATAGTCGATTCAAATGGCTGTAACATTCCGCTGGTACTTTCCAACGGTCTGCCTGCCGGCGCAATCCCGCGATTCCTTGAATTACACTCGTCTAAGGGAATTCCGTCCTGAGTGCCAGCTGAAATCCGGATTTTGGGACTGTTGCGGAGCGTAGCCTAGATGTAAGATTCGCAAGCGTGTTGGCGCGAGGAGGGTGTATGCGGATCGCGCGGTATTCTTCACTCGCAAGACCGACCCTGTGGGTCCCCAAGCGTTTCCTCAAAATTGCAAACAGAATGAAAATGCCATTAACAAGTGTCGCCTTCCGTTGTGCCACACTCATTCTGGTAGGTTTTGCACTGATTTCCACAGAGAATTTATATGGACAGGCCCTGCAGGAGCCGTTTGTCGATCCGCTCGAGCCCGTCACAGGCAAGACCGAGGTACTCACTTCTCCCGAACAACGTCAGCCAGCCATTGATCTATTGACCCAGGTACAACGCAATTTCAGCGTAGTAATGTCGGGCGCACCGTACACGATGAAGGTCTCCTTTACCGCCAGTGGAACGTCTGAATTCGAAGGCGAGGGAACCATGGATGCCCTTGAGGATTCCCCCAACTGGTATTGGACAGCACACCTGGCGGGTGTGTCGCCGATGCGCATGGCGGCACAAGGTCACATATACGGGAACACCGATGCTGTGCCGATGCGCGTGCAAATGGTGCGCGGCGCCCTATTCAGGCCGGTGCCAGGCTTCCCAAACCAAAAGGCCATTCGAACCGCAACTGCGAACATCAGCGGCCTGGAAGTTACCTGCGTATTGCTTTCCGGCAGCGTTGCTAAAGCTATGCCGGCCCGTGGCTGGTGGGACCGGGAGTATTGTGTCGATGCCAATGGCTTGCTACGCCTGGCGTCGGAAGCTGCGGGCGCCTACATGCTGTACGACTACGAAAATGCGATTCGCTTTCACGGACATGTGATTCCCCGGAATATTAAGGTTGTTCAGGGTGGAACAACTGTGCTGGAAATTCGAGTAGAAAGCTTGGAGGACAGGGCCGCAACCCAAGAAACAGCATTCAATCCCACCCCGGAAATGCTGGCGCTTGGTCCTGCGTACGCCGTGGGCAGCTCGGAGTGGACTCCTATTCGGGTCGACCCTAATCCCAGCGGTCCCCTGCAGCGAATTGACACCGTCATCGTCCACGCCATTGCCAGCCATGACACGGGAAAAGTGCTGGATGCCGAGGCCGTGCAGACCGGCAATCCTGCACTGGCGGCCAAGGCCATCGACGTCGTGCGGCAGACATCTTTTCCCCCTACGGGCTTGCAGCGCGAGCTATTTGTTGCCGTCGAGTTCTTCAATCGACAGGAATAGCCGTCGCGGTTAGCCATCGGCTGCCAGCGCGAGTCTGTTCGCCACGAGTAGGTAGACTCCACCAAGCGATCCCCAATTAGTTCGTACATGCCTGCCACACGACGGGCGTTTGCCAGCAATTCTGCCAGCAGATCGGCGATGTGCTCAGTTTGCCGGAAGAGTGATGCGTGATTAGGTGATTTCACCTAGGTGGTGCGTCGCCCTTCGACCGCGCAGGCCGAACTCAGCGCGTACTCGATGTCGCTGGGTGAGTAGCCAAGTTCCTGTAAAACACTGCGGGAGTGTTCGCCGAACAGCGGCGGTGGCAGGCGGTACGTTACCGGTTGCGACGTAAAGCGAATCGGATTAGCGATACTGCGTGCTACCTGTAAAGTGGGGTGTTCGATCTCGACGATCAAGCGGCGGGCGATCGTCTGCGGGTCGCTCAGTGCTTCACCAGCCGTATTTATAGGTGCGGCGGGAATGTCAGCAGTAGCGAGCTTTGCTATCCATTCTGCCGAAGGGAGAGCGTCAAAGCGTTCTTGCAGCATGGGAATCAAGACGTCGCGGTTTTCGATGCGAGAAGCGTTCGTCGCGAAACGAGCATCGATGCCAAGATTAGCTTCTGCGCCAAGAAGGCGCACCAGCCGCGGCCACTGTTCCGGTGTACCAACGGCTACCACAAAGTAGCGATCATCCTGCCCGCGAAAAAGTTGATACGGAACGATATTTGGATGCGCGTTGCCCCAGCGACGCGGCGACACTTCCGCATTCAGATAGCTGCTGCCGGCGTTCGCCAACCAGGTAAGCTGCGAATCAAACAGCGCCATGTCGATAAAATCGCCTTGGCCAGTGCGTTCACGAGCATACAGAGCTCCGAGAATGCCCATGGCGGCGTACATGCCTGTCGTCATGTCGGCAATGGCAATAGGAAAACGCATCGGGCCGCCGCCGGGCTCGCCCGTGAAACTCATCACACCAGCTTCTGCTTGGGCCAGAATGTCGTAGCCTGGTTGCCCGGCCTTCGGGCCCGAGACGCCATAACCCGTAACACTGCAGTAGATCAGCCGCGGATTCTTGGCGCGAAGTGTGACTGGATCGATGCCGCGTCGTTTTAGCGAAGGAAGGGAAGGCTGGTTGCATATGAAAATGTCGGCAGCGGCCAGCAGTCGTTGCAGGATTTCCGAGCCCTGTGGATGGTCGTAATCAAGTACGATCGAACGTTTGTTCCGGTTGGTCGCCAGGAAGTATGCCGATTCGGTTCCTACAAAGGGCGGACCCCAGGTCCGCGATTGATCGCCAGTTCCTGGGCGTTCCACTTTGACCACGTCCGCGCCGAAGTCGCCCAGCAACATGGCGCCATACGGGCCCGCGAGCGCCTCGGTCAATTCTACAACTCGGATTTTTTCTAGAATCATGTTCGGCGATTATATAGCGGAGAGTGACCTGTAAACCGCAAAGAAACTGATGTGACACGCTGGCTTGCTTGCAAAGCCCGCTTCCCGGAGAATAGGGAATTCACAAATGGATGCAAAAGCAAGTGACGGCGCGAACGCCGCGCCCTACGGAGATCCCCGGAAGATGGCCACCCTGGCTCACCCACCGAAACGGTTTGTTGCCTATTTCTCTATGGAAATTGCGCTGGAGAACGACATGCCTAGTTACAGCGGCGGATTGGGCGTGTTGGCAGGCGATACCGTTCGTGCCGCAGCGGACATTCGTTTGCCCATGGTCGCGGTCTCGTTGCTATATCGCAAAGGATATTTCCGGCAACGTTTGGCGGAAGATGGAACGCAGACGGAAGAAGCTGTCGAGTGGCAAGTGGACAAGTTTCTGCAAGAGGAAACGCCCCGCGTCACCGTAACGTTAGAAAATCGGCGTGTCCAGTTGCGTGCCTGGCGCTACACCGTGAAAGGTGTGCAGAACTACGATGTCCCGGTCTATTTTCTGGACGCGGACTTGCCAGAGAATGATCCGCGCGATCGGGACCTGACCGGCTCGTTGTATGGCGGCGATCCGTATTATCGCCTGTCGCAGGAAGTGCTCCTAGGCATTGGTGGAGTGCGCATGTTGCGCGCTCTGGGTCACACCGATTTGATGCGCTACCACATGAACGAAGGGCACGCCGCGTTGCTCACCTTGGAATTACTGGATGAAGAAACCAAGCGCGCCGGTCGCACCTCCGTGAAAGCGGAAGACATCGAAAAGGTTCGAAACAAGTGTGTTTTTACCACCCACACGCCCGTTCCCGCCGGCCACGACAAATTTCCTGTCGAATACCTCACTCGGCTGTTTCCCGATCAGCAAAAGTTCTTTGACTTGAAAGATGCGTCCTCGGCTGACTTGGTGAAAAGCGTTTTGCAAGCCGAACAGACTTATCCGGATTTGGCAGAAGCGGCGCGGCGTGGCGCGTCGTTGAACATGACCTATTTGGCTCTGAGCTTGAGTAATTTCGTCAATGGGGTGGCCAAACTGCACGGCGAGGTTTCGCGGCGCATGTTCCCCAACGTGCCGATTGAAGCCATTACCAATGGCGTTCATGCGGCGACCTGGGCGGCTCCGGCGTTTCGCGAATTATTTGACCGTTACATCCCGTCTTGGCGCCAGGATAATTACAGCCTGCGCGGCGCGTTGGGTTTGCCCTCCGAAGAAGTCTGGACCGCGCACCTGCTAGCGAAGCATGAACTCATGGAAGTGGTGCGCAAGAAGACTGGCCTGAAGCTCGATCCCGAAGCATTCACCATCGGCTTTGCGCGGCGTGCCACTGGATACAAGCGCGCCGATCTGATTCTTCAGGACCTGGATCGATTGCGGCAGATCGCCAAGAACGTCGGACATTTTCAGATTGTCTATGCCGGCAAAGCGCATCCGCGAGATGCTGGCGGGAAAGAAATCATCAAGCGCATCTATAAGGCGAAGAAAGCTCTGAAAAAAGCGGTCACCGTGGTTTTCCTCGACGATTACAACATGGACCTGGGCGGCAAACTGACCGCCGGCGGAGATTTGTGGCTGAATACACCCCAATATCCTTTGGAGGCTTCGGGCACCAGTGGCATGAAAGCGGCCTTGAACGGTGTGCCCAGCTTAAGCATTCTCGATGGCTGGTGGGTCGAAGGACACATTGAAGGGATCACCGGTTGGTCTATCGGGCAGCCCCATCGCGGCGAACCTGGCCCGGAAACCCCGGTAGACAATGTGGAAGATGCGGAAAGTTTGTATTCGAAATTGGAGAGCGTGATCTTGCCGATGTTCTACGAGGATCGGAATCGCTACCTCACCGTCATGCAGCACTCCATCGCCATCAACGGTTCGTTCTTCAATACCCAGCGCATGGTGCAGCAGTACATCACCGACGCGTATTTACGCTAGCCCGCCGCGCTTTCACTTCTTTTTCCGAGCGGACTTCCAGCAACAGTACCGTACGTTCCAGGATGCGGAATCCTGCCTTGCGATAAAAGTCCTCGGCTCCCTTGTTGTGGTGCGTAACCTGCAACTCGATGGTGCGAATGCCACGCTCGCGGCAAAAATCTTCTACTTCATACAGCGCTAGCGAGCCGATGCCTCTGTTGCGGAAACGCTTTTCAACATACAGATCGATCAGCAGGCCTTCGACGCCGCCATATTCCAAATCAAAATTGTAGGTGAGCAGGGCATAGCCCACCGGCTTTTTATGGTTTTCCATGAGCCAGGCCTGCCCTTGCGAAACGTTACGCAGCAGCGTGTCCAGGCCTTTCGTCAGGGACTTGCGGTTAAACGGAATTTTGCTGGAACGGTAGTAGGCGACGATCAGCTTCAGCAATGCGTCATGATCTTTTGGTCTGCACGGGCGGAACGATACCAGCATAAAACCTCATTTCTTTTCGCGGACTGGAACTTTTTTCGAGCCCTGAATTTCCGAGGCCATATCCAAAATGTTCGAACGTGAAAAATACTTATAGAAATTCCATGAGACGTACTTTGCCGCAAGCTGCGGCAGAACCGCGTTCACTAAGTCGTCACCGCTGTTTCCTTCTTGTGTCGCTTTTGCGACCATGGTGCGCAGGTCAGAAAGATATTGCTGAAAATCGCGGACGTCGGCAGGTTTGCCCACGTCGCCATGTCCTGGCACGAAGATCACTGCATTCTGCGGTGGGCTGGCGGTGCGCGACTGCACCGGAAGAGCGAGAATGTTGTGCAGGGTGACGTCCCAGACTGTAGTATTCGCGTCGATAAGATTCGGCAGAGTTTTGTTCCAGAAAAGATCGCCGCAAAACGCTACCCCAGCGTCGGGAATGTTGACGACCGAATCACCGCCGGTGTGACCGTCCATAAACGTGACGTCAATCCGCCGATTACCGAGATACAGCGATAGCGCCTCGTTGTAGGTAACTTCCGGAGCCCACAGATTCTCGACTAGCTTCTTCTCTTCCGGCTTGATCTTGTCGCCGAAGAATTTCAGATTTTCGGTGTGGATCCAGGTGCGGACGCCGTGCTGTGCCACGACCGCCGCACCTTCTTGTGCGAACACGCGATTTCCCGCGACGTGATCCAGATGGTAATGGGTGTTAACCACGAATTTCACTGGCAAGTGCGTGAGCCGGTGGATTTCGGTCATCAATGCCTTTGCAGCCGCTTCGTTTTCGAAGGTGTCAATGACCAGCACGCCGTCATCGCCAACCACAAATCCAGAGTTGGCTCCCGCGTCACCCTTGGGATTATCAATAGCCGCCCAAATGTTCGGTCCGATGAGTTTCAACTCAAAGGGGAGGGCCGCGCTTGTCGCTGCGGGAGTCGTCGCTTGCGCATAGCACACCGTGCCAAACACCAAAAAAGCGACGAAAAGAAGGAAGGACCGGGAACTTCGCATGCACAGTATCGTACTTCAGGTTCAGCGCGACGGAAAGCGGAGGGGCATCGATTAGGAGTCAGTCCGCGCGCTAGCGAACGCGATTTTTGTACAGTGCCATGCCCACTGCCGCATCCATTCCTAGCGTTTCCAGTGCACGAATTTCGCGGCGCGTGGAGATTCCTCCTGCACCAATGATTGGCAGTTTCGTCGCCTTACGCAGCTCGCCAAACCAGCTTAGATTGGCGCCGCTCATGGTGCCTTCGCGATCGACATCAGTACAAAGGAAGCCTGCGCAATACTTTTCAAGCGTGGGCATGACTTCCATGGGAGCGACTGTCAGCGCCTCGCGCCAGCCGCGAACTACAACCCGGCCCTTGGCACTATCAAGTGCGATGACGATATGTTTTTTACCGATACTCGTAGCAAGCTTCTTCAAAAAGGCAGCGTTTGGCTTGCCGTTTCGAAATGCCGCACTTCCGACAATGACGTGCGTGACTCCCAACGCGACCAGAGCCTCAGCGCGGCGCACGGTTCGAATGCCGCCACCAACGCGGACCTTCATCGCATACTCACGTCGCGCTCGAACACAAAGCTCCTTGACCAGCCGATTGTTTTGACCTTTACGCAACGCCGCATCTAGATCAATGACATGCAACCACGGATAGTGGCCGAAGCGTTTGAGCAGCCCCATCACGTCCGATACCGCAAGCTCGCACCGTCGTCCATGGACAAGTTGCACGGCTTGACCACCCTGCAAATCAATACAGGGAATCAGCACGGTAACCGCACCGTGATGCTGTTCTGTTGAAGAAAGGTTTTCAGTTTACGAATGGATTGTGTGTTGTCGTGGAAAATGGAAGCGGCGAGCGCAGCATCCGCCGCACCTTCATGGAAGACATCGAGAAAATGTTGCGCGACCTTGGCCCCGCCGGACGCAATGACCGGAACGCTCACCGCGCGGCTGATCGTAGAAGTCAATTCAATATCAAAGCCGGATTGGGTGCCATCACGATCCATCGAAGTGAGCAGGATTTCTCCCGCGCCCATCTCGACGCCGCGTTGCGCCCAGGTTTGCGCATCCAGCGTTGTCTCTCCACGGCCGCCGCGCACGCGAACTTCCCAGCGTCCGGTCGTTTTGCGTCTCGCATCAATCGCCAGCACCACCGCTTGTGCACCAAATTCACGCGAAAGTTCACTGATCAATTCAGGTCGTTCGACCGCCGCGGTGTTTATTGTAACTTTGTCAGCGCCCGCGCGAACCACGCTACGCGCCTCTTCGAGCGACCGAATGCCGCCGCCGGCGCTCAGCGGAATGGCAAGTTGCTCGGCAACGCGGCGAATCGTCTCAAGGAACGTGGGGCGATTGTCTCGGGATGCCGCAATGTCCAGCACAACCAGTTCGTCGGCGCCCTCCGCATTGTAGCGAGCAGCGAGCGCGACAGGGTCGCCGGCATCGCGCAAGCCTTCGAAGTGCACACCCTTGACCACGCGCACGCCATCGGTGTCTAGGCAGGGAATGATGCGGTGGGCCAGGCTCACGCGGCCACCTTCAAAAAGTTTTGTAGCAGTTGGGCGCCCGGCGCACCACTTTTCTCTGGATGAAATTGCACGCCAAACAGATGGTTGCGTTCGAGAACCGCCGTGAATACGTCGCCGTGCTCGCAGGTTGCAACGGTCTCCTCGCCGCTGTGCGCCGCGGCATAAGAATGCGCAAAATAGAAATGTGCGTCAGGCGAAATTCCTTGCAGTAAGCGGTTTTCGCGCGTGGCACGCAACTGGTTCCAGCCCATGTGCGGAAGCTTCACCGTGTTTGGCAAGAGGGACACGCGACCGGTCAAAAGGCACAGCCCGGGCAAATCTGGTGCTTCGTCGCTCGCCGCGTAAAACACCTGTAAGCCAAGGCAAATTCCCAGAAATGGAACTTCGCGAGAGATGGCGTCAAGAATCGGTTGCCGTAAATTATGTTTGTCCAGTGCGGTAATGAGAGCTGCACAATGACCAACACCGGGGAGAATCAAACAGCGAGCTTCGGCAATTTCTGCAGGTGAGTTTGTAACCGAGACTTCGACATCCAACAGGCGCAGCGCCCGCCCCACCGAAGTAACATTCCCCGCTCCGTAATCGATCAGAGTAACGATCACAGCAATTCCTTGGTGCTGGGAAGCACGTTGCGAAGCCGCTTGTCTCTGGACACTGCAAATCGCAGCGCACGCGCGAACGCCTTGAAGACCGCCTCAACTTGATGATGCGAAGATCGCCCATACAGAACACGCAAGTGCACATTGGCGCGTGCGGATTGTGCGAAGCCTTGAAAAAAGTCTTCGACCAGTTCGGTTTGCAGGTCGCCGACGCGTTTCGAATTAAACCGAGCTTTCACAACGCAAAACGGTCGGCCGCCCAGATCGATGGCTGCTGCGGCTAGCGTTTCGTCCATCGGCATCAGAAAATACCCGGCCCGCAGGATGCCGCGTTTATTTCCCAGTGCGGCGGTGATTGCTTCACCAAGGGCAATGCCAACATCTTCCACGGTGTGGTGCTGATCGACATCCAGGTCGCCCTTGGCGCGCAGAAAGAGATTGAAACCGCCGTGCCGTGCGACCAGATCCAGCATGTGATCAAAGAAACGAATCCCCGTAGAAACGTCAGAAGTTCCGCGTCCATCGAGCTTCAGTCGCAGCTCAATCTGTGTTTCTTTCGTGTTGCGGCGAATTGTGGCGGATCGGGGCATGGACGTCCTATCGACCGGCATCAAAGAGTCGCAGAATCTTTTTGAGTTCGGCTTCGGTGCCGATAGAAATGCGGACGAAGCCTGGGCCGATATCTTTGCTGCGTTCGCGCACAAGAATATTGTGTTTTTCCAACGTGCGAAAGAGTGTCGGCCCACTCTCGCCAAAATCGGCAAGTAGAAAGTTACCGGCGCTCGGGAAAACCCGCACATTGCGCTGTTTCAGTTCTGCTGCCAGCCAGGTGCGTAGGCGCTTCACGTCTCGCACGTAGCAAGTAATTTTCTTTCCTTCCTCGATCGCAGCGACAGCCCCAACCAAAGCCGCCAAGTTCACGGGAAAAGGCGGCATCGCCCGGCGGACGAGTGCCAGAGAGTCACGCTGCGCAATCACCGCGCCAAGGCGAAGCGAAGCCAGACCCGCGGCCTTGGAAAACGTGCGGGCGATGAACAGTTGCGGATATTTGCGAATCCACGGAATAAAAGTAAGCCCCGAAAAATCAGCGTAGGCTTCGTCCATCACCACCACGGTATTCGTGGCGTGGTGCAGGATCTTCGCAATGGCCTTTTTGGAGACGAGCGTTCCCGTTGGATTGTTGGGGTTTGCCAGGAAGAAAACGCGCGGCTGCTTTCGAAGTCTCGACAAGACATCGTCGAGCGGGAATTTCATCTGTGACGTGTAACGAATGACGTCTACAGGAGCGCCGGCAATTTCCGCGTAATAGCGATACATAGGAAAGGTCGGTTCACAAATCAAAATATGAGTACCTGGCTCAACAAACGTATCGAAGAAAACGCGCAGCGCATCGTCACCACCGTTGGTCAAGGCCAACTCATCCGGCCGCACGCGAAAGTATCGTGCCAGCGCGCGCGTTCTCACTTCGTACTCTGGATACATGGCTAATTCTTTACTGGAAAGCCGCGCCAGCGCTTTGCGTACCGCGGGACTACAGCCGGTGGTGTTCTCGTTGAAATCGAGGCGCACTCTGCCAAAACGGCCTTCCGCGGGCGCTTCATAAGTACGGCGCTCCAAAATAGCTTTGCGAACCGGAAGCGTCACCTTCACCGACGCACCTCAATCGCATTCGCGTGAGCGTGTAGGCCTTCGGCGCGTGCCAGGGTTTGAACATCGTCCGCCAATCGTGAGAATCCTGTTGCTTCGATGGTCTGCACGCTGATGCACTTTACAAAGTCCGCTGCGGAAAGTCCCCCACGTCGTCGCGCCCATCCACTCGTTGGCAAAACGTGATTGCTGCCGCTGGCGTAATCGCCAAACGGTTGCGCGCTGAGCGGCCCGACAAAAATCGTTCCGCTACAGGTTATACGCTGAAGCGTCGCCTCATCCGCTTCCGGCAGGCTCAAATGTTCTGGCGCAAAACGGTTCACGAAGTCCACCGCCGCATCCCACGTGGGAGCCAGAAGAATAGCGCCTGTCTTTGCCATGGAAATTTGCGCCGGATTGTTGCCGCGCAAGGTTTTTAGCTGTGCAACAACTTCCCCTTGCATGCGAAGCGCGAATTCAGCAGACGTGGTCACCAGGTAGCTCCCCGCATCGGGAGCATGTTCCCCCTGCGCCAACAAATCAGCCGCGATGAACTTCGGGTCGCCTGCATTGGCCAACACTACCGCTTCAGTCGGTCCCGCAGGTAAGTCAATTGCACAGTCGCAACTGACCAACTGCTTCGCCGCCGTCACGTAGCGATTCCCCGGACCAAAGATTTTGTCAACGCGCGGCACGAGCCGCGTGCCATACGCCAAGGCAGCAACCGCCTGCGCGCCTCCGATTCGCGCCACTCGCTTTATTCCCAGTAATTCCGCGGTGGCCATCAGTTCGTCATTGGGATGTGGGCATACGGCGATGATCTGCTTGACTCCAGCCACCTGCGCCGGCACAACCGTCATGATCAAAGTCGACACCAGCGCGAATCGCCCGCCAGGGATGTAACAACCAATAGAGTCAATGGGACGTACCATTTGGGCTACTTTCACACCGGGTTCCACTTGCAGTGTCCATCCCTGTGGCATCTGTTTCTCGGCCACACGACGAACATTTGCGGCAGCGTGAGCCACGGCATTCAAGAATCGCGGGCTGACCCGGTTCTTTGCGGCGGCAAACTCGCGCTTGGAAATCCACATGCCCTTGTTTTGCAGGTCCGTCCAATCAAGTGTTTTCGTCCAGTGCGAAAGCGCACGGTCACCACGCTTCCGCACATCCGACACGATCGCACTAGCAATTCCCTGTGCATCGCGATCTTGCCCTTCTCGCAGACGTGCCAGCATGGCTTCCGTTTTCGCCGTGAGTTTCAAGATTCTCATCAGAACACAATCTTGTTTAAAGGATATTCCACAATGCCCTCGGCTTTAGCCGCTTTCAGTTTTGGCAGAATCTGCCGCACCACCGCCTCTTCGATGATCGTGTTGACCGCCACCCAGTTCGAATCGCTCAATCCGGAGATCGTCGGGTTCTTGAGCGCCGGAAGCACCGACAATACCGTGGCCAGATCCTCGCGCTTCACATTGAGCATTAGCCCCACACGAGTGGCGGCGGCGATCGCTCCTTGCAGCATCAGCACCAGATTCTCCGCCTTTTCGCGCTTCGCAGGATCTTCAGCGGCTTTGCGATTGATGATGAACACCGTCGAAGATTCAAGTACCGTATCTAAAATCCGCAAGCGATTGGCCCGCAGCGAAGACCCGGTTTCCGTCACTTCCACGATCGCGTCCGCCAGTTGCGGCACTTTCACTTCCGTAGCACCCCAGGAAAATTCAACGTGGGCCTTCACGCCGTGCCTCGCCAGATATTTTTCCGTGATGCTCACAACCTCGGTGGCGATGGTCTTGCCGTCCAGATCGCGTGGTTCGCGGATGCTGGAGTCCTCCGGCACCGCAAGCACCCACTTCACGCGAGCCAGACGCTGCTTGGCGTAGACGAGTTCAGCCAATTCGATTACGTCTGCTTGCGTTTCCACCACCCAATCGTGACCCGTGATGCCCGCGTCGAGCGCGCCCGAAGCCACATAACGCGCCATCTCCTGTGCGCGCACCAACAAACAATTTATCTCGCCATCATCGATGTTCGGTACGTAGCTGCGCGAACTGATCGTCACCTTCCAACCGGCGCGGCCCAGCAGATCGATGGTCGCATCCTGCAGACTTCCCTTGGGAATGCCCAGCTTGAGCAGACTCATTCTGCCCCCTTTTTACCGTAGACATCATCCGTGGAGAACGCCCGCTCGGCGATGACTCGCGTTGTGCTATCTTTTTCTAATTCGCGGAAAAAACAACTGCGGTAGCCTTCGTGGCAAACACCTGGTCCCAGCGGCTCAACATGGATCAGCAGCGCATCGGCATCGCAATCGATGCGCAGGTCTTTGACCTTAAGCACATGACCACTGGTCTCGCCTTTCTTCCAGAGACGATTGCGGGAGCGGCTGAAGAAGTGCACTTCACCCGTTCGCTGGGTCGCTTCCAGAGCTTCCTGGTTGATGAAGCCCAACATCAGCACGTCGCCATTGCGGTAGTCCTGAATCACGGCCGGAATGAGGCCGCCCATTTTTTCGAACGCGAGTTGCATCAAAGTCTCCCTAAAAACAAAAAACCCGCCGGAGCGTCGCGCGCCAGCGGGCTGATAAGTGCTCTGTAAGAAGCTCTAAGCAGACCAAGTCGGGCGCGGCAGAAAACCGTGATGATGGTGATGTCGATGCGCCCGAAGAATCATGACCGCTCCAAAATACACAATTTCACGCAAGGTCGAGCATGCAAAAAACAGATGCATGGAACCTAAAAAGCGAAAAATTATCTGGTCTGAGAAGTCCCGGAGCCCGCTACCCGGTATAGTTAACGGTCATCAAGAGATGCACCGCCACACCAAACTTACCGTTGGGCAGCTTTTCCACGCGTACGATCTCGCCCACATATTCGCAATTCATAGGGTCATGTGCGGAACTGAAGGGAAAGGTCACGAACACCCTCATACCCTTGTAATACTTTTCGCGGCGTGTGGTGAAGTAAATGCCATCTTTCGAGGCGTTAATACTGACCGGTAAGTCCTCAAAATGGTCGTCCTTGGGGTCCGAAGGGCGCACCCGGAGAGGCCGTGCAATTTTGGCTCGGCGGCTTCGTCGCTTCTGGGCGAACTGTTGTTCTAAGGTTTCCGACATGCGTGCAAACTCATGGAACGATGTACCTTCTATGATTCGGGACAGCGCGTGAAACGTCAAGACGGTGCGCCGAATCTGATACTGTCGAGAGCGCTATAAGCACATAACGGAGGCGTTTATGACCGAGAAGCTTCAGAAACCAGATGCGGAATGGAAGAAGGAACTTACTCCCAACCAATATTACGTGACCCGTCAAAAAGGCACAGAACCGCCGTTCACCGGCGAGTACGAATCCACGGAAACGGCCGGCATGTATAAATGTATCTGTTGTGGGCAACCACTGTTCCGCTCAGAAGCTAAGTTTCACTCTGGTTGCGGATGGCCAAGTTTCTCCGCGCCAGCTAATCCAGAAGTCGTGGAAGAAGATGCCGATCATTCGCATGGCATGGTTCGTACCGAAGTTCGTTGCAGCAAATGCGAAGCACATTTAGGACATGTGTTCGACGATGGTCCCGGCCCCACCGGGCTGCGGTACTGCATCAACTCGGTCGCGATGAAGCTGGATAAAGACGCGAAATAACTGACAAGTTCGCGCGTCCGTCCACCCATCTTCCCAGCTGCCGGCTCTTTCGAAGCAATTTCAACCGAGATTTTATCGTTGTGAAGGTGATTACCGACCAAAAAAACAGGGCTGCTCTTACGCGGCAGGGCAGGAGCAGGCTATAAGCTCGGCGGCGACTGGATCGCTTTCCTTCATCCACGCCGCAAGCAGCAACACTTTGTGTCCCGTGGGATAGCGGAAAATATAGTAGACATTTGCCACGCCATCAATTTCGTAGAAGCCCGGGCGACGCAGGTCAGGGCGCCCCAGATGGCCACCATTGAGGAGCAGACGAAGTTCCGTCACTTGTTCCGGAGAATGGCTCCGGAGATCCTCGATCGCGGGTGGTATTTTCTGAATATTCAACATTTGCGTACTCTTTCTCATCTTGACCAGCATAGCGCGTCCTCTGTAAGTAAGACGTAAAACCTAGCCAAATGTTTCATGAACCGAACTAGCGCTAAGCTATTGTTCCTTGCCCATAAAACAGTTTTTGCTGGTTCCTGCCTTTAGATGCAGCCACTTACGAGATTCGATACATTTCGCTTGGTCTTTGGACAAGTTCTTTACGAATCAAAGCGTCACTCGCAGTAAGCATCGGCTCAGCCGAGAGCCGCTTCGCCGCCAGGGCGAAGGGCCATGCCACCCGATCCTTGTAACAAACCCTTGCTTGTAATCCCTACCAAGGACATCTTGCACGTACTATCAGAGGCAGACTTGCGGAAGAGCACTCAACCCGCAGAACCGCAATTTCCGCACGAAACGCGACATTGTCCTGCACCGTCAGGAGCACCTTCGAAAAAATCTGCACGGGATTGTGAGCAGCAACGCCATCGCTCAGGCCAGCTGCAGTCTATTGCTAATATGTGGCCAGAAATTCCTTGGTACCCAGCACTTGGTTTATGACGTACTTCCCGAACGATCGATAAATTTTTCTGATGGAGCGACAGTTACTATCTCGACTGCTACTTGCGCGTAAAATTTTTCCTTGGCATAGTTAGAAAGTTCTCAACATAGAGGCGTACTGTGGCAAAACCAGTAATCAAGTCCCCCAGAAAATCGGTTCGCGATGAGAAGTCTGAATTTGGTAAGGATCGGCGGCGCCGTCACCATCACTTTTTGGTGACCGTCAACTACGCGGATGGCGAGACCTTTGGCCGCGTCTACACCGACAAGGACAAAGCTTCGCGCTTTGCCGATCGCCAGCGTCGCTCCCCGGTCGTGAAATCGGCGCGAGTTTCTCAAGTTTCCTGAAGGGCACGCGCTATAACAACGCCTTGCGCGATGTTTGAAATTTGCCGGGGAAGCGTGCTATAAAAGTCTAAGAGCGGCCTTAGTTTAGTGGTAGTACGGAACCTTGCCAAGGTTCAGGTGTGAGTTCGATTCTCATAGGCCGCTCCATTTTTCCCTCATTCCTACTCCCGAATTTGCCCCAATCTTTTGGCAAATCGCGCAATTCCTTCGGTTTTCGGCTTTGCTTTCCAGATTCTTCACACGGAGTTGCGCTTATGAGATTGCGCCCCACCTTTGCGATGACTACCCGGTCAGCCGGCGACCGATTGCGATGCATCGCGGCCGTTTGCAGCTTGTTCGTGTGCGAGTCCTGTCTCACCAGCGATGTCTGGGCGCAACCAACTCCGGAGGCCCAACTAAGTGATCAGAAGAAGAAGGGTCACGAGCCAAGCCCCGGAATGTACGTGCCTCCAAACGAACAGCACCCCGCGGTTGCAATTCCCATCTGGCGGCAAAGTAATCATCAAGCGTACGTATCCGTAGGAACCGAACGATCCTTCATCGGCGCGGCGATGACATCGGCTTCCGCGTTAGTGGTCATCGACTATGACCCTAAAATCGTCCAGTTCGCAGCTATCAATCGAGCGCTCCTGGCGGCCAGCCACAACCGGGAGGACTATTTGACGCTGCGGCTTTTAGCACCTGCGGCAGTTTGGGCGGAGCGCGAAGCGGAAGTCGGCGCCGAAGATGCGCAGACCCTCCGCGACCAAGAATCGTGGACGTTCTGGAAGGAAAAAGTGCGGGAAAATACAGGCGCGTGGTCCTCCGCCTTCGGCAACCTTAATAAACCTGCTGACGCTCCGGACGCGCCATTTGCGCAGACCAACTACCTTTTCGATGACCAGCTCTTCCGTCATCTCCGCGACTTGGCAAAGAGTGGCCGCATCTGGACGCGCATCCTCGACCTCCGAGACGAGGCTGCGGTGCGTAAGCTTTGCGAAGACCTGCATGCCAAAGGGTTAAAGCTGGGAATAGTGGATACCTCAAACGTGCCCGACGAATCCGAGGCTGGTTCCGCGACGGCCGGTCAATACTTAACCTGGTTTGCAAAATACGCAGGCGACAGCGCTCTTTTTCTGAACACGGAAAGGGCGAATAGACACTCGGACACACACTGGAGCTACTACGCCTTCACCATCAAAGCCGTAAAGACCAACGACGCGAAGACCATCACGCGCTGGTACCAAAAGGAAATCGCAAAGTTGCAGTCCGATTCCCAAACACGAGCTGTCATCGACGATCCTGACGTGGTAGGGAATTAAGGCGCAATTCGCGTGATAAGTTTCGAACACCGCGGAATGTCTCAGCCAGCAGTCACAGGCCCGCTCAAAAAATTTCCTCAGGCTCCGCGAATTCTCTTGTGAAACTTCTGTAAATTCCCGCTAGAATTCGCGAGGCAGGCCTCGACTCCATGAAAACAGGGCGAATCGCGGTAGGCAGCACTCGGCTACCAAAATTAAATGCCGTGCGTGACGCCGTTCTTGCGTTTGGCTCCATGCTGGGCCTGGGCGTTATGTTCGAAGTGAACGGCTACGAAGTGGAGAGCGGGGTCAGCCATACGCCAACTTCACGCGCAGAATTGATGCAAGGCGCGCGGCAACGCGCTGAGGCCTTAGCTGTCCAACTTTCGTCCATCGGTGAGCCCTCAGATTTTTTCGTAGGCGTTGAAGGCGGACTTGACCTGGTGCCAGAAAGCCATTCGCGCCGCGTCTTTCTCGAAAGCTGGGCCTACGTCACCGACGGCCGCAAGGGTTATTATGGATCTTCCGGCAGCATCGAGATTCCGGATGCTCTCGCCAGGGAAGTTTTGCAGGGAACGGAGCTTTCCGAAGCCATCGATGCCTACGCGGGCGCTGTAGGAATTCGCGATGGCAAAGGCGCCTGGGGCGTGCTTTCAGGTAATCTGGTAACCAGGCAGGAATCGTTTCGCTTGGCAGCGGTAACGGCGTTCGCTCCGTTTTATAACGCCCGGATGTATCAAGCCGCGACGGCCACGGGGGCATAGAAAGACCAGCAGCGCAGGATGTGCACAGGAGGGTGTGCGTGGACATTGTGAAAGGCAACATGGGCTGGATCGAAGTGGTGGTCGGCCCGATGTTTTCAGGAAAGAGTGAAGAGTTGATTCGCCGGCTGCGTCGCGCGGAATTTGCCCGCCAGCGCGTACAGATTTTCAAACCGGCGATTGATGTGCGTTACGCCGACAACGAAATTGTGTCGCACTCGGGCCTGGGGATTTCTTCCGATGCCGTCACCAAAGCCTCGGAAATCCTTGAGAAATTGCAGCCGCGCACCGAAGTGATTGGAATCGACGAGGCGCAATTCCTGGGCGATGAAGTGGTCGACGTTTGCACCAAGCTTGCGAATCTTGGCAAACGCGTGATTGTGGCTGGCTTGGATACCGATTATCGTGGCCGGCCGTTCGAACCGATGCCCAGGCTGCTGGCAATCGCCGAAGAGATTACCAAGCTGCTGGCAATTTGCGTCCGTTGTGGCAATCCGGCCGTGCACACGCAGCGCCTGGTGGAAAGTGACGAACTGATAGTCGTCGGCGCCAGCGGCGCATATGAAGCACGTTGCCGTCGCTGCTTCGAACCCAATCCGGCGCAAGCTCGACGCGAGCCTGGCCCTCCCATATTGTTGCGCAACCGCGCTTCCGGCGGCGCTTCGTAGTGGCTTAATCGTATTTTTAGCAACGAGTTGTGGTCATCGCTCCGCACCTGAATCCCTTCGACTAGGACACCTATGCGCATCGAATCAAGAGCTCCCACACGAGTAGATCTTGCAGGTGGCACGCTCGACATCTGGCCTCTGTACCTATTTCACATGGGCGCAGTCACGGTGAACGCCGCGATTTCGCGGTACGCCTCCTGCGTTTTAGAAACCAATTCAGCGGGCGATGAAGCAATACGGCTCGTCTCGCTCGATACTAACCGTTCCGAGTCTTTCCCGTCGCTCGCCAAATTGATGCGCGCCAAACGCTACCGCTTGCCATTGCTCGCTGAAATCGTGAAGTTCTTCCGACCCGAAGGGGGATTTTCCCTCACCACCAATTCCGAAGCCCCTGCGGGAGCAGGAATCGGTGGATCAAGCGCCATGGCCGTGGCCATCTGTGCCGCGCTCGACCGCTTCATTGGGGCGGGGAAGAGCAAAGTGGATTGGATCCACATCAGCCGCGACGCCGAAGCCGTGGTCATCCGTATTCCCACCGGAATGCAGGACCATTACCCCCCTGCCTTCGGGGGTGCCGCTGCCATTGAACTCCTTCCCGGCGGCGAACGCCGCATTGAGCTCAACGTAAACCTCGAAGAACTGGAACGCCGTCTGGTGGTCTGCTACACCGGCAAGCCGCGGCAATCAGCGATTAACAATTGGGCGGTCTTCAAAGCCCACATCGACAATAAAGGCGGCGTTCAGAACAACCTGGAACGTATCTCCCAGGTTGCGCAGCAGATGCGCACGGCTCTGGAGGCCGGCGACTTTAAAGAAACCGGCCGGCTGATGAACGTGGAATGGCAGTTCCGCAAAAAGAGCTTCCCCACTATTTCCACCAAGACCATCGATCGCATCATCGAGAACTCCCGGCGCAAAGGCGCGCTCGCCGGCAAAGTTTGCGGAGCCGGGGGAGGTGGTTGCGTCGTCCTGCTGATCGAGCCTGATGCCCGGGAACGGGTAGAGAAGGCGGTCCTCGAATCGGGCGGCGAGCTCTTACCCATGCAGATAGACCGTCAGGGTGTAACCGTAGTCTCCCAATAATTTTTTCTTTAGAAAGCTACTCAAGAGCCTTTCGGCATCATAAAATACAGAAAGACCTTGGCCCGGGGTCCTGATGCCATGTCGTATCGCATTGCCATCGCATTCGCTCTCTTGCTATCCGCTGATGCGGACTTGCCTCGGCTCACGTCGCTGCGTTCCGCGGACACAACGGCTCCCGAGAATTTTCCTCCCGGCGCAAACCTTCCGCTGTTTCCCTCCCTTTTCTCGAGCAATGGTCCAGACGATCAGACGAACGCTGGCAATATTGCGAACCGGGGAACGACCCTCCAGGAGACGTCAAAGCTAGCTCTCATCCGTTACGTTTCGGGCGAATTCGCCAAGGCCCGCAAGCCGCTCCCCGGCGGGAAAGACGGCTTCACACTCTTTGCCGACAAGCCACTCGACCAGCAATTTCTAGATCGCGCGGTGGCCATGCATGGGGCTGCTGTCAATACCGGCGACAACGCGCAAATCACAAAGTTGGAATTTCACGAGCGCACCATCATCGTCGACGTGAATGGTGGTGGGCGCCCGAAGAAAAGCTGGAAGGATCATATTCAGTTTGGCATGGGGGGCATGGGAGGGCCGAGCCAGCCCACGGCCACACAAACCAGCGATAATCCAGGTCCTCCAGGCATGGCGCCGGGCATGGGTGGCACGCTGTACATCCAGTTTCCCAAAACCGTGCCAGATCTCACGCCCGATGAGCTGAAGAAAATCCTGGAACCCTTTTTGGACTTCTCCAAAGAACGTTCGGCGTCCGTTCATTGGATCGACACGCTTCCCCCAGAAATGAAGAAAGCTATCACCGAACGGCATCCTGTCGTCGGCATGGACCGCGAAGAAGTAGTCGCCGCCATCGGGAAGCCCGACCGTAAAATCCGCGAGCGCGACGCCAACGGCTACGACACCGAAGATTGGATTTACGGACACCCGCCCGACAAAACCATCTTCGTCCGCTTCATCGGCGAAAAAGTCACGGCCATCAAGCAATACCCGCAGTAAGCCCACGCCATTTTGTGCTGCTTCAGTAGTTAGTTTGGCGCAATTTGGCCGGTCTTAAACCTCGGTGCCATCAAATCGCGTGATTTGGAATCCCGCGAATTGTTCTCCAAACGTCCCTTTTTGATCCGCGAGGATGCTTAAGGCCACCGCTTCGCCAAGCCGCAATCCGTCGGAATAATCCGTCCGCCAGTGCACTCCCGCGAAATTCCTAGCTAGGCCGTATCGTAATCCGTGAAATTTACGTCGCGGCACAAGGCCATCCAGTACAACTCCACCATGTCATCTGCGCGCGTCTGGCTGGCCAGCGCGGGCGGCGGTCCAATCGCCAACTGGTGTGAATCCGTACCTTCCAGATCAAACGCCATTCCCGCAATGGGATTAACCAGTTTCACTGTGCCGCCCAGTGCAACACTCTCAAACGCGGTGGTCGTGCCGTCGTGACATGCGTCGCGGAATAGTTCATATGCAGCCGGGTCTACTTCACCAATCGAGTTGTGCGGCAGACCTTTCGAGAAATTGCCGATGAAGCTGGAATGCCGATGCTCATCGCCATTGGTTTGCTCCGGGACCGGCACTTGCTCTTCGCGTCGAGCCGCGTCCACTCGAATATCGTGGGAGTCGCGCGCGCGTCCCCTTTCGCCACCGTCTTCCCCTGTTATCGCGCTGGCGGGTTTTGCCAGAAGGCTCAGATCAAGAGAGCCGGCAGTCGCGACCAGTGCGGTTGCGCCACCTAACCTATTTAGAAACCCACGGTGGTCCGCGCCAACTCGATTTTCGGGATCCTTCGCTTGGATCTGTGATGCTGCGTTCACCGGGGAATTGACGCTTTTGGCGCGCTCGGACATGGTTCCTCCTAAGTGAGTAAGTAATCAGAATGAAATGGGGGGCTGTTGGACCGGCGGATGTTGCTCAATGAGAATCGCCGTGTCAAGAGTTTTTTCACGGCCATGGAAGATTAAACCTGCGCGTAACTTTCGGTTCATCGGCTCGGAGAACCAGCGCGCGACCGCATAACCAAGTACCCCAGCGAAGATTAGGTTACTCGCAAACAATAAGGGAATGAGACGAACAGACGCATGGGTCGTTTCGAAGATTTGTGTTACTACCAGCACCACGAACATATGTGTCAGGTAGATCTCATAGCTGTTGCGTCCATACCAGCGAAAGATAGATGTAGCCGGGCCTGCAATAAACCTGCCAGCTGTCCCGCTTCTACTGCTCCAGCTCATCGCCAGAATCACTAAAGCCACTCCTATTCCCAGAACCGTCACCTCTAGCCCGCTCGCCAGTAAACCTAATCTGTGCGCTATGCTCCGGAACCAAACGACGAGAATCAACGCGCCGCCAATCGAGGCGAGGCACCACACCGGTATGCACTGCGCCCAGCTCATTCGCGCAAGCATCGCCGTCACGCAGCCGATAGCGATGCAATCCATTCCACCAAGGTACGAGTAGTCGTACCAAATGTCGTTAAAGGCGTGGGTGCGCGCAATTGGACCTGCTATGACCAGTGCGGCTGCGGTGGCCAGCAGTACAACCCGATTGCGAACAAAGCGGCAAAGCAACGGGTACGCCAGATAGAACGTTTCTTCCACGGAGAGTGACCACAATACATCCCATGATCCTGGCAAATAGCCTACGTGGGCCTCAAGCCAGTTGATGTGAAACGTTAACGCGGCAAAAATCGCCCGCAACAGGGTGGTTCGTTCCGGATTGATCGTGAATCCCTCTAAGTGCGCCAAATGGAGGCCGCTCAAGACGGCCAGCAGTGCCAGTAGACATGGTGCAATCCTGGCGAAGCGCAGCCGGTAAAACGTTGGCACGGAAATGCTTCGCAAGTCCTGCCAGCGCCCAAGAATAGAATTGGTTATCAAAAATCCCGAAACAACAAAAAATATTTTGACCGAGTAGTCTCCGGTCCAGAAAAGCGCGTTAATCACCAACTTTGGCAATAAGGCGCCCAGGGGGCTGTCGGCAAACGGAATACGAATGTTGGTGTGGTGCAAGACGACGTTCATAATGCACAGACCGCGGATTACATCAATGCCATCGAAGTGTCTGCACGGCGTTCGTGACGCCACGGGAGTAATGTTTTGCTGCGGAAGCATTGCTCGATCTTCTCTCTGATAGCCACGAATCTCTCGGGGAATGTGAAGAGTTGTTGCGGACGAGAAACTCCAGGGAGTTTCGCACCGATGGCTCAAGGGCGTAGGCAAAGCCGTTGAAGGAGCGCCTGAAGTGACATAAGTTCCGTTTTGGCATGCATCGGACCCCTTCCATGCGTTGTTGCGGCAAGTTTGTATGTATATCAACTGTGTCCCATGTAAGAGTGGCTGTGACCGGCGACACTTCGGCATGCGTGTTGCACCTCTTTGATAATGTCCCCTTCTGGCCTCGTTAGAAATGTCCCCTACACTGTGACCTCCAGAGGAGGTCCGGTTGAAGAGGACGGCGATGAGCACGAGGGAACTTCGGCGCGCAGAGGTATTGGGGCGGGTGAAGAGCAAGACACTTCGGTTGACCGATGCGGCAAAGATACTGGTGTTGAGTTACCGGCAGACGAAGAGACTCTGGAAGCGGTATCGAGGGGAAGGAGCGAAGGGTCTGCAGCACCGCAGTGCGGGAAGAGGTTCGAACCGCGCGAAGCCGGAAGAGTTTCGGCGGAAGGTTCTGCAGCTGATCCGAAAGAAGTATTCGGGAACGGAGCAGAAGCGATTTGGACCGACGCTGGCAGCGGAGCACTTAGCGGATGAGGATGGGCTGGAAGTGGGAGAAGAGACCTTGCGACGCTGGATGCTAGTGGAGGGGCTGTGGAGCCGCATGCGGAGACGGAAAGCCCACCGGAAGCGGAGAGCACGGCGGGAGCACTTTGGCGACCTGGTGCAGTTGGATGGAAGTTTCCATGCCTGGTTTGAAGAACGAGGGCCTCGAGGTTGTCTGATGAACATGGTGGATGACGCCACGGGAGATACGAACTGCCGGATGGGAGAACAAGAGACAATCTGGGCAGCGGCGGGGGTACTGCGATCGTGGATTGAGAAGCATGGAGTTCCCCGGGCGTTGTACACGGATTGGAAGAACGTCTATAAGCGGGAGCCAACAGAAAGAGAGCGACTGCGAGGAAAGGCGCCTACGACGCAGTTCGGACGCATGTGCGAGCGGCTGGAGATCCGCATCATCGCGGCCAATTCACCGCAAGCGAAAGGTCGCGTGGAACGAAACAACGGGGTACATCAAGATCGCCTGGTAAAGAAGCTGCGGCGCAAGGGGATCCAGGATTACGAAGCCGCGAATGCGTATTTGGAAGCGGAATATCTTTCTGAGCACAACCGACGATTTGCGCGGGAAGCGGCGCGACCCGAGGACTACCACCTGCGGACGCCAAGTGCGGCGAGGTTGCGAGAGGTTTTTCGACTAGAGACGGAACGATGGATCAGCAACGATTGGGTGGTGCAGTACCGCGGGCATTTTCTGCAGCTCCAGCCGCAGAACCGGCGGTACGGGCCGACACAGAGCAAGGCATTGATCTGTGAGTGGGAGGACGGAGCCGTTGAGGTGCGCTATAGGAATGAACGCATCGAGTACGAAGATCTGGTGTCGCGGCCGAGCGTGGTCCCGGCACCAAAGGCAAGGCCGCAACGCGAGCCTGCCCCGCACGGAAGAAGCAAACCTGCCCCGAACCATCCGTGGCGGGAAGGCCATGAGGAAAGAAGAAAGCAGCTGTTGCTGGATCGAACGCAAAGGTCAGCACTCATTGGGGCCTCCGCCTCCGCTTCGCCCTAAACGCGCCGCCCAAACCGCGGCGCAGGGCTGCGCTCCGGCGGAGGCCCCAATGACAACAACAAAGCAAAAAAAAGGGACACTTCTAACGAGGTAAAGAGGGGGACATTTCTAACGAGGCTTGACACTCTCCCAACCCCTCCATTGACGAACCCCCCATTCCCCCACTACGATGTGCCCCTTCTCGAAGGACGCACAACAAATGACATCAACGAAAATTCGTCTCAGCCTCTGCTCTGCCACTTTCTTTCTCCTCTTCGCTCCAACTTCCCGCGCCGCCGACAAGCCCGCGCCCGACGCCAAGCCCGACACAAAAAAAGATCTCCCGCTTCCGCTGAAGCCCACCCGCAACATTGACTTCACCACCGACCAGGGCACTTGGCTCTCGCTCGACGTTTCCCCCGACGGCCAATCCCTGGTCTTCGAACTCGTCGGCGATCTTTACACCATGCCCTTCTCCGGCGGCGAAGCCCGCAAAATCACCAGCGGCATGGCCTTCAATTCGCAGCCGCGTTTTTCTCCTGACGGAAAAAAGCTCGCCTTCATTAGCGATCGTGGCGGTTCAGAAAATCTTTGGATCTCCGACATCGACGGCTCTCATGCCAAGCAGCTCTCCCGGGATGATCAAAGCGAATTCGCTTCGCCGGTTTGGACGTCCGACGGCAACTACGTCATTACCGCCCGCTTCACCCAGTTTCCCATCGGCGCTTCCGAACTTTGGATGTACCACCTCAAAGGCGGCGCCGGCGTGCAAATCACCAAGTCCCACACCAAGCCAGACTCCAGGCCTCGCCAGTGGATCAACACCATCGGCGCCTCGCCTTCCAAAGATGGGCGCTACCTTTATTACGCCTCCCGCCGCACTCCCGACGGTTTCTACAATGTCGTCTTCCCGCTTTCCCAAATCACTCGTCGCGATCTCTCCACCGGCGACGAAGACACCGTCACTGACGCGCCCGGCAGCGCCATGCGTCCCGAAATTTCTCCCGATGGCAATCTGCTCGTCTTCGCGACCCGCGTGGAAACCGAAACCGGCCTTCGCATTCGCGATCTCAAAAATGGTGAAGAGCATTGGCTCAAATATCCCGTCCAGCGCGACGATCAGGAATCTCTCTTCACCCGCGACTTCCTTCCCAACTACGCGTTTACACCCGATGGCAAGGAAACCGTCATCGCCTACGGTGGCAAAATTCACCGCATCTCCGTTGCGAACGGCGACGACAAAGAAATTCCCTTCTCCGCCAAAATTTCGCGCGAACTTGGACCAGATCTCAATGTTGCTTTACGCGTGGAAGACGGCCCCGTACAGTTGCGCCTGATTCAGCAGCCCGTGCAATCTCCCGACGGCAAGCGCCTGGTGTTCTCCGCGCTCACTCATCTTTATCTGATGGATCTTCCCGCCGGCACTCCGCATCGCCTCAACAAAGATTCCGCGCGCGAATTCACTCCCGCGTGGTCGTCCGATGGACAATGGATCGCCTACGTCACCTGGACAATCGATGGTGGACAAATCTGGAAAACCCGCGCCGATGGCAGTGGCACTCCACTGCAGCTCACCCGCGTCCCCGCCTACTATCGCGATCTCAACTTTTCTCCAGATAGCCAACGCATCGTCGCACTCCGCGCTCCTCGTCAGACCCACGTTGAACAGTTCGACGAATGGGACGCAAAGCCCGTCAACATGGATGTGATCTGGCTGCCCGCCGATGGAGGCGACGCCAATCTCATTCTTCCCGCTCGTGGCGCGGCAAAGCCGCACTTCGGTCCCGAACCCGATCGCGTCTATGTCTATTCCGAAACTGGTTTGATGTCGATGCGCTACGACGGCACCGATCGCCGTCCCATCGTTAAAGTTGTTGGAAAAGTTTGGTTCCCCGATCCTGACCAGCCCGATGGGAATCCCGCCGACGATGTGCGCATCAGTCCCGATGGCAAGTGGGCGCTCGCGCAGCTAACCAATCAGGTCTACCTTTTGGCGCTTCCGCGCATGGGCGGTCCACCCGTGACCGTCGATATTTCCCACTCGCCCGTTCCTCTTCGCAAAATCACCGATGTCGGCGGCGACTACATGGGTTTTGCCGACAATGGCAAAACGTTGACCTGGGCTGAAGGTTCCACGTTTTTCCGCGTCCCTCTCGATCAAGTTTCTTTCGAGCCCCCGCAAAAATCCGACGATGACGACGCGACTAAGAAATC
>JBAVNY010000577.1:0-18619 GCA_049691535.1 Candidatus Acidiferrum sp. | reverse complement strand
TCATTTGAACTTAGTGGGATTTGGCGACGAGGCTTGCGGCATATCACCCAATCCGTCCTACCGCTCTCGGTAAGTCGTTTGTCTTCAGTTTAAAGATCTAGTCGTAGCTGGAATGGTGCGTGCTCATCCATTCCATTGGAGTTCCTATGACGCTCACCATTCATGCCGAAGTTCATACCCACAAACAATTCGAGCAGCCCGACTATTCGACCTGCCACTCCTGCCACCGCACATTTCACGGCAAGAGCGAAGATCAGATTTCTTTGCAGCTTTGCGATGAATGCCTGGAGGCTGTGCAATCTGGTATTGAGCCGACGCCCTGCGTGCATGTAAAGGCGCGTCCCCATCACCAGATCAAGCGATAGTGAATAGCCTCAATTCATGAGGTCGGCCTTACCTGTCGTTGAATTTTTAATTCCGAAATAAACCTAAAGCGCTTCGATTAGCTAAGGAGCGAAGTGGTACGCCATAAGGTGATGTTCATCGACGCTGATTGCACCGCGGTGTGAGTTGAATCTAAGTTGTTAGTTGCCCGACGCGATAGGCGCCACAACAGTCATCTTGGCGGGATCGCCAAAGTAATTCTGTTCACGCAACCGGCGGTAAATGTTGCCGGCAACCTGCGCCGCCGTTGGACCCTTCACGCGCCGCGTGTTTCCACGAAGCAGCACGGCCAAGGCAATCTTGGGATGCGCTTCGTTGGCGTAAGCGTAAGTCACAAACCAGCCAATGCGCGACGGATTGGTGTGGTCATCGCATGTGCCGGTCTTGCCAAATGGCGTTTCGTCTCCACCCGCGTCGTAGCTCAGGCGACCTGTGCCGTAGAGCACCGCAGCCAGCATGCCTTCGCGCACTTGCGGCAGCACATCCGCAATGTTCAGGTCACGCTTGACGCGCGGCTGGAACGCGCTGACTTCTTCCGCCGAGTGAGGATACTGCAAATAATAAAGGGTGCCGCCATTTGCAAAAGCGCCGGCAAGCGCTGCGAGTTGCAGCGGCGTCATCTGGATGCCTTCGCCGAAACTGGACATTCTGGCGACACCGCCAAATGCCGGAGCTTGTGTGGGGAACGAGCCCGGATGTTCATCCGGCAAGTTGTAACCCGCTAGTTCACCGAGGCCCAACAGGCGGCCATACTTCGAAACGGTCTCAAACCCCATGCGACGGCCAAGCTCTTCAAAGAATGTGTTGTTGGAGTGCGCCAGAGCTTCCGTCAAATTCATGTATTTGCGACGGCCCACTTTCAGCATGGTGTCGCGGGTGATGACGTTTTCTTCCAGAGCGGCAATCGCGATGGTGGGTTTGATCGTCGAGCAAGGAATGTAGCCGTCACCAAAAGCAAGTTTTTGATTCACGACCGCCAGAATACGACCGGTGTTCGGATCTACTGCGACCACTGAACCGTTATAGCGGCCCAAGCCATCCACGGCAGCTTTGCGAACTATCGGGTCGTCGAATTGCGGATCGTCGGTGCTGGTGGAATCGGCATACGTTGGCACACCGCGATAGCGTGCAATCGCTCGATGCAAGCGGGAAGTCTTTTTGGAAGAAGCAGCGGCGCCCGGTTTCGCGGAAGCCTCCGCGGCAGGCAGTGGCATCGCCAGGTTCGCAACCACACAGCCGGTGAGAATTATTCTAGCTAGGTTCTTAAGCATTCGTCCTTTGGGCCCACTGCGAATTTTGAAAACTAAACTTCGGCTGTGTCGCTGGCTTTGGTAAATCGATATACCGGTTCGACCTGCCGGCTTTGAAGCACTCCGCTCACCAGAGTCTACGACAACTCATTACAAACCACTTACACCAACAGAAGGTTCTCGTCTCGGCCACAAACTCGGTGGAGCTTGCAGTTGTGAGACGTAGTCTACCGATGCGCGAGCTACATTGACAATAGCGAAGTTGGCCCAGTACGAGTTATGTGCTTTAGTTTGAACGCTGAACGGAAGTGCAGCCCTTTTCCTTGGCACTGGCCAGTTGGTCTACGTAGAGAGATGGGTCATCGAGGGACGAAGTGCGGCCTGTCGCATTTTGAAACGCACAAAAAAAGGCGAGATGTGCACTGGCACACCTCGCCTGAGTATCTTGCGTTTTTGCCTAATTTATCGCGTGGGCCGAGCTTTCGCCGCTTCCGCACCAGCCGCCGCCGCTACTTTCATTGGTGGTTTTTCCGGTGCAACGTTTCCGTTTCCGTTTCCGTTTCCGTTTGCGTTTCCATTGGTGTTCGCAGGAGCTGCGTTCTGACCCAAACCAGGAATTTCCATCTTCTTGCGCAGGCTGGTTTCCAGTTTTTCGCGAATGTCCTTATTTTCCTTCAGGAAAATGCGAGCATTCTCGCGACCCTGGCCCATGCGCTCGCTACCATAGCTCAGCCACGTTCCCGCCTTTTCGATCAAGCCCTTGTCGACGCCCAGATCGATCAAATCACCTTCGCGGGAAATGCCTTCGCCATAAACGATATCAAACTCGGCTTCACGGAACGGCGCAGCCACCTTATTTTTGACGACCTTGGCGCGGGTACGCGAACCAACCACGCGATCGCCTTCCTTAATGGCCTGAATACGCCGGATATCGACGCGCATTGACGCATAGAACTTCAATGCGCGGCCGCCAGTGGTTGTTTCCGGATTGCCAAACATCACGCCAATTTTTTCGCGAATCTGGTTGATGAAGATCAGCGAAGTCTTGGACTTCGAAACAATCGCCGTAAGCTTCCGCAGCGCCTGCGACATCAAGCGAGCCTGCAAGCCCATTTGCGGATCGCCCATTTCGCCCTCTAATTCCGCCTTGGGAACCAGAGCCGCAACCGAGTCAACCACCACAATATCCACGCCGCCAGAACGGATCAGCGTCTCGGCAATTTCCAGCGCCTGTTCGCCATGATCCGGCTGCGACACCAGAAGATTATCCACATCCACGCCGAGCTTGCGTGCGTACGATGGATCGAGCGCGTGTTCCGCGTCGATGAACGCCGCCTGGCCACCCAACTTCTGCGCTTCGGCGATGACGTGCAGCGTCAACGTGGTCTTACCACCGGATTCCGGGCCATAAATCTCAATGACGCGGCCGCGCGGGAATCCACCCACGCCAAGTGCCGCATCGAGCGATAGACATCCAGAAGGGATCACGTTTACCGGCACGAGCACATCTTTGTTGCCCAGGCGCATGATCGAGCCCTTGCCGTACGACTTTTCGATCTGCGATATCGCTGCTTCCAGCAATTTTGCTTTATCGTCTGCCATCTGACACCTCGGTCGAGGAAATTAGAAAACACAGGAAACTAGATCGATTCCGTTACTTGAAGCAGCACGACGCGGGAACACCGCACCACCTCATTTATTCATAACACGAATACGTTACCACTTTATACTAAGCAGAGCTACCTAAAAACTTGCAGATCTCCGGCCGGTTTTTAACCCGGTTCACCGATTGCAGTCATGCTCCAGGTCGTGATCTGCCAGTCGTGCCACCGCAGACCGCTCGCGCCGATCCCATTCCGCACGTTCTTCGCGGGAGAGCGCTCGCAACCGCGTCAGATACCGCCGCCCTCGTGTGCGAACCTCCAGCAACTCAAATTCGAGTCTCTCACGATCGATACAGCTTAGAACATTGCGAACCAGAAGAGGCATGGGCGACCTGTTGAAAACGTCGAGTCACAGCATGCCCCAACAGCGAACAAAAAGCAAACAGTATTTTCGCCTATGTTTCGCCCTAGAGCACTAACCCCTCGACTCGCTCAAGTGTACGTGTAGAAGCCGCGGCCGGATTTGCGGCCTAGCCAGCCAGCGGCTACGTATTTTTTTAGCAGGGGGCAGGCGCGATATTTTGGGTCGCCCAGGCCTTCTTGCAAGACGTGGAGGATGTCGACGCAGACGTCCAAACCGATGAAGTCTGCAAGTTCCAGCGGGCCCATCGGGTGGTTCATGCCCAGTTTCATCACCGCATCGACAGCTTCTGGAGTCGCGACGCCTTCCATTACGGCGAAGGCCGCTTCGTTGATCAGGGGCATCAGCACGCGATTCGAAACGAAACCTGGCGCGTCATTCACGGCAACGGGGGTCTTACCGAGTTTTTTGGCAAGCTCCATCGTCGTGGTAAACGCAGCTTCACTCGTTTGCAACGCGCGAATCACTTCGACCAGCACCATCACGGGCACTGGATTCATGAAATGCATGCCGACAAAGCGGTCCGGCCGCGAAGTCAGCGCAGCGAGCGTGGTCATGGAAATAGAAGAAGTGTTGCTGGCGATAATCACTTCCGGGCGTAGCACCCGGTCTGCATCCGCGAGTACCGACCTCTTAATCTCCAGCTTTTCAGGCACCGCCTCGACAACAAAATCGGCGCCGCCAATCGCGGCAAAGTCCGTAACCGCTTGTACGCGCGCCAAGACTTGCGGCTTTTCGGCTTCCGGCAACTTTCCTTTTTTCACTTCGCGGTCCAAGTTCTTGCCAATCGTCTCCAGCCCGCGTTGCAAAAAGCGTTCTTCAATGTCGCGCATAATCACGGTATAGCCGGCGCGCGCAAACACATGGGCGATGCCATTCCCCATCGTTCCCGCACCAAGTACCGCGACGGTCTTAATCTCGTCCACTGTCGTCATGCATTCCCCCATAAAGACCGCTGCGCGGAAAACAAAGCATCGTTGCTCGCGTTTTGCTTACTCGTCCTCATCATTATCCTGCGACCGAGCCTGCAATTTCTCTTCGAGCGGAAGCTCGAGCAATTTGCGGAACTCCGGGCGGTTCTCTTCCGTCGCATGCATCACATTATCCGCATCTTGCGCACTTCCATACGCGGCGGCAACCGCGGCTTCAGCGCGATCGAAAAAGGAGAATGGCACAGCCACGCGAAAAACCGGAAATCTGGTTCTGTTGAACAGGTGATCCTGCCATTCCAAAGTGCGGTACGGAATGCCAACCTCCGCCAAAACGTCGCACAATTCTCCACGCACCCGAGCATCATCTCCCTTCCAAAATTCGCAGAAGGGATCTTCGTCTGAATCGCCAGTCGCAGCACTTCCCCGGCCTGGTGCGACCATCGTGCCCGGCAACACGTCCACTAGATCCACGTCACAATCGGCGCAACGCGTGAAACCTGGCCGATATTCCGCTTTACATTGCGGGCAAATCATAATCAAGCAGTGTATCGTCCCTAGCCGTGACACGTCGAGCCGCCATCAACGCCGCTAAGTACCTGCTGGCACGCCGGTTAGCGCCTACTCCCCGGGTGCGTCTTTCTGCACCCTTGATTCGTATTCAAGGTAGTATGAGCGCACAGGCATTCACTCTCACAGCGAGGCAGTCCCCCGTCTTTTTTGCGGGCTTAATGAGCGTCGACACTCAAGCGATCGCCAACGGTTTGCGGCAGCGCGACCCCGAATTGCTGGACCTGCTGATCGAGCAATTCCAGCACCGGCTGTTCCGTTATTTGGTTTTCCTAACGGGCGATCGGGCGCTCGCTGAGGATTTGTTTCAAGAAACGTGGATACGGGTGATGGAGCGCGGCCACCAATACAACGCTAAATCGAAGTTTGAGTCGTGGCTTTTCGCGATTGCGCGCAATCTGGTGATTGATGTGTCGCGTCGCAAGAAAATGCGCAGCCTGGAAGAGTTGGCTGATCCAGATTCCAACCAACCATTTGAGCCGCCTGATCTGCACGGCGTTTCTGCGTTGCAAATGCTGGTCGCACGCGAAAACGAGCAAGCCATCGAACTTTCTTTGTTGAAGATTCCCGCGTACTACCGCGAAGTGCTGCTGCTGCGCTTTCATGAAGAGCTGGGACTCGAGGAAATCGCGGCAGTGCTGGCGACGCCAATCTCAACGGTCAAATCGCGACTATATCGTGGCCTCACTGCGTTAAAGAACGCGCTGCCCGATACCGCGCCGCGAGGTGCCGCATGAGCGACAACCAGCACACACGTGCACAGCAACTGTTGGCGCAGTCGCTGATCGAAGGCATCTCTTCGGCAGACGATTCATGGCTGCGGAAGCATCTAGAAGATTGCCCGGAGTGCCGTGAACATGGGGCCGCAACAAATGATTTGCTGCGCTCGCTACGTGCTGTACCTATCGACGTGCCGCGCGATTTGGCCGCGCGCACACAGATGCGGGTTCGTCTCCGTGCACAAGAGACCGCGGGAGCGTCGCGAAGCGGCTTGGTCCTCTGGGGACTGACGGCAATGAGCTGGCTGCTGGGTGTGATGAGCGCACCGTTGGTGTGGCGCGGGTTCGCATGGATCGGCGAAGAGTTTCGCGTACCCAAGCTTGCGCTGGAAATGGGCTTTGTTTTGTGGTGGACGATTCCGGCATTGTTCGCCGTTGCGACCGTGTTGCACCAGCGCGGAATCGCCAGCAGCGCGAAAAGATTTTAAGCAAATGAGAATTACTAGTTCACATTTCATGGAAGTGCAGGGGAATAAAAATATGTCCGACTCATTCAATGAACGGCTACGACTCATCCGCTTTCGGCGGAAGCGCGAGCACACCAGATTCCGGGAGGAGCTGAAACTGATTCCAAGCTGGCTGGTGTGGACGTGCATCACGCTTTGGGTAGCGGCGCTAGGTATCGGCATCCCCGTGAACCTTCACTTGCCACCCAACGAGCGATTCGCGCCAGAGATCATCAATCCGGTACTGCAATCGTTCGCGCTGGCCGGTGTGATCACGTTATGCGCGATCTTTCTGTCGATTTGGCTGTTCATGGTCGGCTATGTATATCGCGACGCGAAACGCCGCGGCATGCATCCGGCACTCTGGGCGCTGCTAGTGCTGATTCTCTCGCCGGGGTACATCTTCATTGGCTTGATTATTTATTTGTTGGTGCGTGAGCCCTTGCCGTACACCTGTCCGCAATGCAGCGCCACGGTAAACGCACGATTTAATTTCTGCCCGAGCTGCAAGTACAATCTGCATCCAGCTTGCCCGCAATGTCAGCGGGAAGTTTCTGACCACGACAAGTTCTGCCCCTATTGCGCGACCGAGCTCCACCACTCGCCAACGGTCACTGCGCCCATTTCAGGGTCCACAGAGACCAGACAGTAGGTCTCGCAGCGATGATCGAGTAGCGTTAACCAGTTACGAAAATTGCTGGAAACGTTGTTGAAAGCGCTGGAGATATTTTCTGCTGGAAATACCGTATGGAGCTGGCTCTCACATTCGTCCATCGTGAATAAGGATGAAGAGTGGATCTTTCTAAGCGTAGCGATGTGAGGGCACATGATCAAGAAAGTAGCAGGTGGTTACAAAGTTGTTTCCGAGAACGGCAAGAAAAACCTCGGCGGTCCGTACAAGACAAAAAAGGAAGCCGAGAAGCGTTTGCAGCAGGTGGAATACTTTAAGCACAACAAGTGAACAAGAAAACCGCGCTTGGCTTGCAGCAAGCCAGAAAATAACCAGTTGATCTTCCCCCGACCACCAAACCTTTGGTGGGCACCTGACCAGAAGAGCCGGCGGCTGGGGCGTCTGCTCTTCACTTTCAGCGTTTCAAGTCGATGCTTTTATGCTCGTTCGACGGCTAGCGCTACGGCGTTTCCGCCTCCGAGGCAGAGGGCGGCGATACCGCGCTTCAGATTGCGGCGTTGTAGTTCATAGAGCAGAGTGACCAGGATGCGGGCGCCCGAGGCGCCTATGGGATGGCCCAGCGCCACGGCGCCGCCGTTTACGTTGACTTTTTCTGGATTCAGCCGCAGCTGGCGCGTCACGGCAATGGCCGCCACGGAAAAGGCTTCGTTCAGTTCGATCAGGTCGACATCTTTGTCGCGATCCCAGCCTGTTTTTGCCAGCAGTTTTTCTACCGCTTCCACCGGGGCCATCATCACCCATTTTGGTTCCACACCGCTCACCGCTTGCGCCACAATGCGCGCCATCGATTGTCTGCCGAGTCGCTGTGCGTTGCGTTCGCTGGTTACGATCAGCGCTGCAGCGCCGTCGTTCGTTCCAGGAGCATTACCCGCAGTAACCGTGCCATCTTTTTTGAAGGCCGGCTTTAGTTTGGCCAGCGCTTCAAACGTCGTGTCTTCGCGCGGCGATTCATCATACCTGATCACTACCGGCTCGCCTTTTTTCTGCGGCACTTCGATGGGAAGAATCTGTGCTTCAAAGAAGCACGATTTGCGCGCGCGAATCGCTTTCTGGTGACTCTCAAACGCGAATTTGTCCTGTTCTTCGCGGGTGATCCCATATTTTTCGGCCACCAGTTCGCCGGTGTTGCCCATGTGGAAGTCTTCGAAGGCGTCCCACAATCCATCCCGGATCATCGAGTCGACCACTTTCTGATCGCCGATGCGATAGCCGGTGCGCGCCTGCGGCAAAAGGTAGGGGCAATTGGACATGGACTCCATGCCACCCGCAACCACGATTTCACTTTCGCCGAGTTGCACCGCCTGCGCGGCCAGAGCCACGGCTTTCAGTCCAGAGCCGCAAACTTTGTTGATGGTCATCGCGGCGACGCGCGGATCACATCCACCTTTTAACGCCGCCTGGCGCGCGGGATTCTGGCCAAGCCCGGCTTGCACCACGTTGCCGAGAATCGCCTCGTCAACTTGTTTCGCCTCGATGCCGGCGCGGCGAATAGCTTCAGCAACGACCTTGCCTCCGAGTTCGGGCGCAGTGAAACCGGCGAGGCCTCCCTGGAATTTGCCAATGGGAGTGCGCACAGCAGAAAGGATGACGGGAGTTTCCATGGAGTTCCTCCGGGAGGGCCAACCTTAATTATACCGGGAAGCGAGGCAGGGGGGAATTTGTGCAGGGGCGGCGGAACCGCCTCCCCTGCGAAGAGTGGTCAATTAATCGGCGGCAGAAGCTTTGGCCGGAGGAGGAACCGCTTCATCGGCGCTGGGTCCGTATAAACCAGGAACCGGAATATCCAGCGTCCGGAAGTACATAGTCATCTGTGCCCGATGATGGATCAGGTGATTGAAAACCATGCCACGAATGCAAGCGGCCCGCGGCATGGTGAAGATCGTTTGACCGCCGGCAAGAAGCGTCCAAGGCTTCATGATGTCTTGGTCGCTGACGTTCGCAAGGGCTTTACGAGTGTCGGCAACGTTCTTATCAAATTCCGTGAGCAGTTCCTTTTGATTGGTGATTTTGGGTGGCTCGTAGCCCGGTCCGTCGAGCGGAGCATAATCGAGATGATCCGTCTGAATGGTCATGGCAGCCCAGCCAGGAAGATTCGCGACATGCGAGGCCATCCAGCCCATGGTGCCCGACTTCTCGTGCGGCTTCCAATCCCACTTGTCGTCGGGAACGCGCTCCAGAACTTTGCGGGTGCCCTGCATTTCCTGATCGAACTCGCCCAACATCATTTGCCCGATGGTCATAGATTTTCTCCTTGCGTGAAGTACGGCTGTCCAATTGGACGTAGCCTACAAGAAAACGGCAGCGGCGGACATTAACACGGAGGCGAACAAAAAGCAAAGACTATTTTCCTGCCCTTTAGCCACTGCGGCTTGCTTTGATTTCTCCTTCGCCGCACAATTCAGTCCATGACGCACCAATTTACAACTTCTCATCTGAAGGACTCCATCGATTTATTCCGTTATTACAAGAAATTGGCGGAACGCGCCATGGAGCAGTGCTCGGAGGAGCAGCTCTTCGCGACTCTGGACGCGGAATCAAATTCTATCGCGGTGATAGTGAAGCATCTGGCGGGGAACATGCGTTCGCGCTTTACGGATTTTCTAACCACGGATGGAGAGAAGCCGCACCGCAATCGCGATTCCGAGTTTGAAGAACCGGCGAAGTCGCGGGAAGAGTTGATGGCGCAGTGGGAAAGCGGCTGGGCCTGTGTCTTCAGCGCGCTGGAACCGCTGAGTGACGGTGATCTGACGCGCACGGTAATGATTCGCACTGAGCCTCATTCCGTGATGCAAGCGATCACCCGGCAGATCGCTCACTACATCTATCACATCGGCCAAATCACCTTCCTGGCAAAACATTTCGCGGCAGAGAAAGGCAACTGGAAGGCGCTCACCATCCCACGTAAGCAATCTGCGGAGTTCAACGCAAGAGTCACATCAGGCGAGGCGTCACAGCGCTAGTTTCGCGTTAATACGCGCGTCGGCTAGCATTGCAGCGCGCAAGGTCAAATGTTAAGGTTCGGATTGAGGATCGCTCATGAATCCAGTTCACGTCAGCGAGCTTGTTTTCGAAGTCACAGAAGACGCCGAGGGTGGCTATTCGGCCGAGTGCCTTACGGAAAATATCTTCACGCAAGGGAATACGTGGCAGGAACTCGCGCTAACGTGAAAGAGGCGACGGAAGGGTATTTTTTTGATGGCCCAAAGCCAAAATATATACGGCTGCATCTGGTTCGCAACGAAGTGTTGACGATTGGATGAAGATACCGCGTGACCTCAGTGGCCACAAACTCCAGCGGGCTTGTGTCCACATTGGAAATATCAGCAGGTCCATCAAGTAGGAAGCCACATCATTCTGGAGATTGAAGTCCCAAAGCACCAGAGGATTGCTATTCCGGCGCATCCGACACTGAAGATCGGAACGCTGGGAAGTATTTTGCGCGCCATCACTACGCATAAAGGTGTTTCTCGCGAGGCAATTCTGAAGCCGCTGCTCTAAGTGAATCCGCAGGCCTAGATATTCGCTTCCTCTTCGCCTCGAAACGCGTTAACCTTTTTTGGAAGAAGAAGAAATAGTCGGTGAGATTCTGAACGGACGATCGCGAGTCATGAACACACTATTTGATTTGGGAAAGCCGGAGGCGGCGAGCGGGCTGCAGATTAATGAGGCGCAGCGGCGTGCGATTATGCATGGAGATGGGCCGCTGCTGGTGATTGCGGGGGCCGGTACGGGAAAAACGCGGGTGATCACCGAGCGGATCCGGCATCTTTTGGAGTCAGACAGTTCCCTCTTGGGCGAAACCATCCTGGGATTGACGTTTACCAAGAAGGCCGCGGGCGAAATGAAGAACCGCGTGGTTAAGGCGGTAGGCGAACGCGGCAAAGATGTCATGCTCTCCACGTTTCACTCGTTCTGCGAGACAATTTTGAAGGAAGTGGATCCGAACCGCATGGCGCTGGAGCAGGTGGACCACTGGATTTTGCTGCGACGCAACCTGGGGCGGCTAAAACTCGAAAAATATCGCAGGCTGGCGGAGCCGGGGCAATTTCTTAGCGACTTCATCACGTTTTTCTCGCGGTGTCAGGATGAACTGGTGTCCAGCGAAGAATATCAGCGCTTTGCAGACACTCTGGCCGCGGAATTAGAAGCCGAAAAGCACGCGCTGGATGAGGACACGATCAAAGAGCGCGCCGAGCAGGTGGCGTTGCAACAAGAGATCGCGCGGGCCTATCGCGCCAGCGAAGAACTGCTAAATGAGAAACGCTACATCGCCCTGAACGGATTGATCGCGGAAGCAGTGACCCTGCTGAAAAGTGACAGCAAGCGGCGGCGCCTTCTGCAGGAGCGCCACAAACACATCCTGGTCGACGAGTTTCAGGACACCAACATCGCGCAACTGGAGCTTCTTCATCTGCTGAGCCCGGAATCGCGCAACATCGTGGTGGTCGGCGACAACGATCAGGCCATCTACCGCTTCCGCGGCGCCTCGTTTGGCAGCTTCAAACTGTTTTTGCAGCGCTTCACCGCGTGGAAAGAGGGGCAGGATTCCACGCCGTATCGCGTGGCGCTGACGGAAAATTACCGCTCTACGCCGAATATCCTGCGGGTGGCCACTCAGGTCATCTCCATGAATGAGGTGAGCCCGGAATTTCCCAAGAAAGTGCTGCAACCCAACAAAAAAGACGGTGAAAAGATTCGCATCGTGGAACTGGAAGCGCCGGAGGAAGAAGCCGCGTGGGTGGCGGACGAACTGGAACGTCTCCACAAGGCGGGCCGACGTTGGCACGACTTCGCCGTGCTGTATCGCCAGCACGCGCACCGCGACCAACTCGTGGAAGAGCTTTCGCAGCGCAAAGTGCCCTTCGTAATTAGTAAGTTGTCCATCCTGGAGCATCCACTGGTGCGCGATGTGCTCGCGTACCTGCAGCTCATTGCCAAGCCCTACGACGACATCGCCTGCGCACGCGTCCTTTCCGCTCCGGCGTGGCATTTAACGGCAGACGGGCTGGTGCGATTGGCCGAGCGAGCTGCGAAGAAGCGCGGCACGGCTCTGTACGATGTGCTGCAAACGCCGCAGACCCATTTGCCTTTTGATCCGTCGCACTCCGCGATTGATACCTTGCTGGCTTATCTTGGCGAGCAGCGCAAAACCATGCGGAGGCGCAATGCGCGCGACATTCTTGGCGATCTGATTGAGTGGCTGGAAATTCCGCAACGGTCCAGCTTGCAAGACCGCAAGTACGTCAACCAACTGGCAAGTTTCATCAAGGATTGGGAACCGAAAAGCGAGACCATGCGCCTGCCGGAATTTCTGGAGTACCTGGACTATTTCCAGCAGGCGGGCGGCACGCTGAGCCTGGAAGATGATTCGCCAGGAGACGCCGTGCAGTTGATGACCGTGCATGGCGCGAAGGGCCTGGAGTTTCCGCATGTGTTCCTGCTGCGCGTGAATTCGAACGCATTCCCGGCGCGCAACCGCTCGCCGCTATTCGAGTTTCCAGATCGGCTGATGAAAGAGGAGTTGCCCGAAGGCGACTTCCACATTCAGGAGGAACGGCGGCTGTTTTACGTGGCGTTGACCCGCGCCGAGGACCGGCTGACCATCACCACGGTGACGGAGAAAAAAGGCAAAGTTCCGGTGTTCGTGGAAGACATCGTGATGGATCCAACGGTGAAGCGGAAAGATGTGCTGCAACTGGCGCCCAAACGGCGAGCCGACCGCGCTGAGAAGACTCCACCTAGTGATGTGGTGACTCCGGAGCTGTTCCCGGCGAGCGAGGAGCCGCCTAAAATTTTCACGCGGATCGCCCAGTGGGCCGAAGGGTTCTATCCGCCTTCGCCGGAACCGTTGAAGCTGAGCGCATCGGCGGTGGAGAACTACCGCAAATGTCCGCAGCAATATCTGTTCAGCTATTTGTGGTCGCTGAGGGAAGGACCGCGCGCGGCGCTCAGCTTCGGCAGCGTGATTCACACCACCATTAAACGGTTCGAAGGCCAATTGAAGAAAGGCGTGAAACTGGCTTTTGACGAAGTGCAACGCATTTACGAGACGGAATGGTCCAGCGCCGGCTATGAAGACGACTACCAGGAAGAGGAATACAAGAAGGATGGGCTGGAGCAACTGCGAGTCTTCCACGCGGCCATGATTCAGGCCCCGCCAGAGATCCTGGAGCAGGAGAAAGGCTTTGAGCTGCCACTGGAAAACGACGTGATCCTGACCGGGCGGCTGGATCAAGTGAACAGCCTTGGCGGCTTCGACGTGGAAATTGTGGATTACAAAACGGGGAAGCCCAGGAAAGATGCGGATGCGCGCAAGGCGCTGCAGCTGAGCATTTATGCGCTGGCGGCGCGAGAGATTTTCGAGTGGAATCCCGTGCGACTGGTATTTCACTACCTGCAAAACAATCAGATGCAGGTGACCACGCGCGATGCCAAACAAATCGACGAAGCGGAGCGCATCATTCAGGAAACCGCCGCAGACATCCGCGCTCGCGAGTTCAAGCCGTGCCCCGGGTTCGCGTGCCGCAGTTGCGCCTACAAACCAATCTGCCCGGCGCATGAAGAATCGCTGACACCCTCGCTATAAACAGAAGAGGCGCCCGGTGAAAGGCGCCTCTTCAAGCAAGTCGCAAAAACCGATTACTTACTTCTTCTTTGCTGGTTTTTTTGCGGCCTTCTTTGCTGGTTTCTTTGCCATTCGGAATCTCCTTCTATCCTCAGTGACACTGGATGCTGGGCTCGAAGGCTTGCAACCGCCACTCTACCCGCTCTCCATATACGAGTGCATCGCATGAGAGTCAAGAGAATTCGTTGCCGGGCGAAAAAATTCCTGGCTCAGCGCGGAGGTTCGGCGAAGGTGCCGCCGTAATATCCCTGTCGCGTTTTGATGGTCAGCCCCTCGCGACGCACGCGCACTTCGATGGTGTGGTAATCCACCTTGCGATCGCCCATCGGCGAAAAGGTGAGCGTGTACTGGTTGCGAGCTTGCTCGGTGATGCGTGAATAGAAATCTTCGAAGGTGCTGCTCTTGGCGCCGAAGTAGGCTTCGCCGCCGGTGTCGTTCGCGTAGCTTACCAGGCGGTTGAACTTGCGCTCCAGGTAAGAGCTGCCCACGGCCACGGAGTAGACGATGATGCCTTGGCGAAACAACTCGGAGCGCACTTCTTCGTACTTGTGGGTGTTGAATTTCGCGCCATTCTCGCCATCGGAGATGAGCAAAATGATCTTGCGGCGGTGCTCACTGGGGCGTTCCTTGAGGATTTGTGTGGCGGAGAAAACCGCATCGTCCAGAGCCTTGGTGGTCTGACCCTTGATGAGCCGAACTCCAGGATCGGTGTTGATGGGGTTTACGCCCGGTGCGGGGGCATTGTTGATGGTTGGCCCATTAAACGGGTCGCCGGGAGCCGGGGAGCCGTTTTTCGCGGAGGCGGCAACGTCTTTGGAGACGCGTCTCAGCTCGGTTAAGAGTTTGTCCTGATCCCTGGTAAATCCATCGCCATCGTGAAAATTCTGGTCGAAGCGGCACACTGTGGCTTCGTCGTTGGTGCTCATGCCCCCGACGATGGCGCGCAAGCTGGGTTCGACCTGGTCGGCGTCCTTTTGCTTGAGGTCGTTATCAATGAGGACGACGATTGAAAGAGGATAGGCCTCCGCGGTAAAGGAGAAGACCTGCTGCTCGACGCCATCTTCGAAGACGCGAAATTCATCTTTTTTCAGGTCGGCTACCAGGTTGCCGGAACGATCTTTTACCGTGACAGGAAGGACCACTAGAGTCGTGACCGTAACGATTTTGCCGGGAGACGGGACTTGAATGCCGGACTTTGGAGTTTGCGCGTCGGGCGGCGTCTTAGGAGTCGGAGCGGAGGGAACGGGCTGCTGCGCGCTGCTTTGGGTGGCGGCGAACAGAGAAAAGCAGACGGCCAAGGTGAGGAGCGCGATATTCCGTGGACATTTCAAGGTCATGGGGCCAAACTTTCCGGGCTAGATTAGAATGATTGCATGTACCGGCTTGCTCGTAAGACGCATCCCGCAAGCTGGCTGGTTGCATCGTATAGCCAGCCACCCCGCGACATGGGAGTAGGAACGAACGACGGAACCTGCCGGGCTCAAGACACCATTAAGGATACCGAGAAACAGTGAAAACCGGGAATGGGAAGATTGCAGTCTGGAATCGCACACTGATGTGCTGCCTGGCATGGAGCGCGTCGCTGGCTCTCGCGATGCCGGCGTTGCCGCAGAGCCAGAGCCAAAGTCAGGGGCAGGCTCCGGTGATCAAGGCGGAAGTGAACCTGGTGAACCTGTTTGCCACGGTTCGCGACAAAAATAAGCGCATCGTTACCGACCTGAAGCAAGATGATTTCAAGATTTTTGAGGATGGGCGTGAAGAGAAGATTTCGTTCTTCTCGAAGGAAATGGCGCTGCCCATCACCCTGGGATTGCTGCTGGATACGTCGGGCAGCGAACAGTACATGCTGGGGGCGATTCAAGACGCCGGAAGCCGGTTCATGCATCGCGTGCTGCGCAAGGGTGATGAGGCCATGGTGATTTCGTTCGACTCCGACGTGGACCTGCTCTCTGATTTTACCGACGACCGGACGATCATCGATCGTGCAATTAACAAAGCACGGATCAATATTCCAAGCGGCGGTATGATTGCTGGAAACCCGGGACCAGTGGGCTCGCGGCAGATTACAGGTACGGCGCTGTACGACGCGATTTACCTGGCGTGTGGGGACAAGCTGAACGGAGAAGCGGGTCGCAAAGCGATCATTATCGTGACGGACGCGCAGGACGAAGGTAGCAAAGTGAAGTTGGAAGAGGCGATCGAGGCGGCGCAAAGAACGGACACGGTGATTCACGTTTTGCTGGTGGCCGACCCTCATTTTGGAGGAAATGCCAGCGTGGCGCACCGTTTGGCGGAAGATACCGGCGGGCGGATGATCGCGGTAAGTTCGGAAAAGCGGCTGGAAGAGGCGTTTGACCAGATTTCCGAAGAATTGCGCAGCCAATACACGCTGGGCTACTACCCGACGAATACGGCGAAGGATGGAAAATTTCGCAAGATTAAAGTGGATATGAACAATCACGATTTGAAAGTGCTGGCCAGGAGAGGCTACTACGCGCCGAAAGGCGGCTGAGGCGATACCAAGCGGATTTTTGGATTCCTGTTAGCTTTACTCAGCAGAACAAGGGCGCCAAGCGTGGCGCCCTTGTTCTTTCGCAGCGGTTAATTGATTGACCCGCAGATAGGCGTTGGCTAGTATCGCTAGACGCCTGGCAAGTCTGGGCGCTCGTCCCCAATGATCAACGAAACGTTCGCCCACTATCGCATCCTCCGGCAACTCGGTCGCGGAGGCATGGGGCTGGTGTATGAAGCCGAAGACACCAAGCTGGGACGGCGCGTGGCCTTGAAATTCCTGCAAGACGCCGGACGGCGCGATCCGATGGCCATGGAACGTTTTTTGCGCGAAGCGCGCGCGGCTTCGGCACTGAATCATCCGGGAATATGCACGATTTACGCCATTGAAGAGCATGCCGGGCAGACGTTCATCGCCATGGAGCTACTGGAAGGCGAATCGCTGGATAAGGCGATGGCAAGTGGCGCACTTTCGGTGACGCGTTGCGTGGATATCGGAGTGGAACTAGCGGACGCACTGGACGCGGCACACAAAAAAGGAATCGTTCACCGGGATATCAAGCCCGCGAATATTTTTTTGACGGAACGAGGCACCACAAAGATTTTGGATTTTGGTCTGGCCAAATTACTGGAAGCGGAAAGCGGCATTGAGGGCGAGACCATCGGCGAGCAAGAGACCGCGTTTCAGACCACCGCCGGAACGACGGTGGGAACAGTGGCGTATATGTCGCCGGAGCAAGCTCGCGGCGAAACGCTGGATGCGCGCACCGATTTGTTTTCGCTGGGGTCGGTTTTATACGAGATGGTGACCGGCAAGCACCCGTTTCCGGGAGCGACCAGCGCCATCATTTTTGGAAGTATTCTGCACGGCTCTCCGACTTCTCCGGTACAACTGAACAACCTGATTCCGGCGGAACTCGATCGCATTCTGAATAAATTGCTGGAGAAGGACCGCGATCTTCGTTATCAATTCGCAGCGGAATTGCGTGCGGACCTGAAGCGGCTACGTCGCGAATTGGAGCCGGGACGGCCGGTTTCCGATTCGAGTGTTACGGCGAGTCGCGGAAGCGGCAGCGTGGCCGCAGTGGCGATAAGCTCGGCTGCCAAGGGAAAAGCGTCGAGCGGATCGGTGATTGCGGAAGCCGCGCAAAAAAACAAACTCGGTACCGGCGCGCTGTTGGCGCTGGGTTTGCTTGTGGTTGCCGCGGCTGGCTATGGGATTTATTCGCTGGTGTACAAGCCACTGACAGCGAAAAGCGCACCCTTCGAGAAATTTACGATTGAGAATGTGTCGAACAACGGGCACATCATGCAGGCGGCAATTTCTCCTGATGGCAAATACCTGCTGCAGGCGCTGGAAGAGAATGGTTTGCAATCGCTGTGGCTCCGGCATATTGCTACGGCGACGAACAAGCAGGTGGTGTCGCCGGCAACGACGCGTTACGACGGGCTGACATTTTCGCCGGATGGAAATTACATTTATTTCGTGCGCCGCGAAGAGAACGAAGAAGAGTCGGAACTTTTCCAGGCCAGCGTGCTGGGGGGCGAGCCGCACGTAATCGTCAAGGATGTGGACAGTCCCATTTCGTTTTCGCCGGATGGTTCGCACTTTGTATTTTTGCGGGAGTTGCACAACGCTCCAACCTGGGATTTGCTGCTAGTGAAAACCGATGGAACGATCGAGAAGAAGATCTTCAGCAATCATCCACTGCAAACGGATAGTCACGTTCCGGCGTGGTCGCCGGATGGCAAGACCATCGTGATTCCGATGGTGCAGCCCAGCAAGGAAGCGCTCGGCGGATTTTTGGCAGTGGATGCGGCCACCGGCAAAGAGCAAGTGGCGGGTATGTCGCCAGATCGCATTTTCTATGGACCAGCGTGGATGCCGGACGGTACGGCATTGATCGCCAGCGCCTCGCAATTAGAAGCAATGCACATGCAGGCTCAGATTGGCTACATAAACTATCCCGGCGGAGAATATCGAGCACTGACGGCCGATACAAATAACTATGGGACCTTGGGTGTGTCGAAGGACGGGAAGACGATCGTCTCAACGCAGAATCGAATTCGATTTTCGATGAGTATTGCTCCGGCGGGCGAGCCGGACAAGTTGCAGACTGTTCCCTTGCAATCTCAACTTCCGCCGTGGCGGTGGAATTGGATGCCGGATGGACGATTGCTTGTGCCGCAGGCTGGAAACCTGAAAGCTGTTGCTCCCAACGGTGACGAAACAACTCTGTACACCGACATGAAACATATCCCGGACCAGGCCACGGTCTGCGGGAATGGGCAATACATCGTATTCCGGCAGATTGGTCGCGCCGGGGGCACGTTGGCAAATCTGTGGCGCATGGATTTGAATGGTACGAATCAAAAGCAACTCACCACGGGTACGAATGATCAAGAACC
>JBAVNY010000576.1:0-4266 GCA_049691535.1 Candidatus Acidiferrum sp. | reverse complement strand
GCCCATGGCGTCTTCGCTCTGCACGGCGAACAAGCGGCCGACTTCGCGCCCCGCCTGGCGATGACGAGAGGCGATCGTTTCATCGGTAGCTTCGACGTCTTTCAGAAAACGATAGCCACGACGTGGCAGCGTCTCGATAAAACGGGGGCGGCTGGCGTTATCACCTAAAGCCTGGCGCACTTTCTTGATGGCCGTGTTCAGACTGTGTTCAAAATCGACGAAGGTGTCTGCGGGCCAAATACGGGTGCGCAAATCCTCTCGAGTGACGACGACGTGGGGCCGTTCGAGCAGGGCCATCAAAACCTGCATCGGTTGTTGCTGAAGCTTGAGGCGTTTCCCACGCTTGAATAGTTCCTGAGTAGCCAAGTCGGCTAGGAACGGGCCGAAACGCAACTTGGCTATGCCACTACTCGGGTCAAACATTGCGCTCTCCACGGAGCAGGGACTATACCGCAGTTGCCCTACGGTGCGGTTAATTTTCCCCGACCGTGTGGGCGAGCCACGGGGCGGCACATTAAGGAGCGTGGCGTAGAGTACAGCGTCGTAAGTTGCGGTGCGATGGTAGGTTAGCGAAGGCTCATAGTTCACCTCTGGTTCACCTTACTTTCACCCGGCGTGCATTGAGGTTGAAGTGAGGTTGGGGCAAAGTGGGCAGCGTCGAAGGCAAACATCGATGGCCGGACACCTCGATGCTTCGACAAAATGCAGCAGTAAAGGGGGACCCGTGACAGACAAGGTTGGGGCGGCTGGCATGGGTCCCACTTTCAAGCTGAGGAAGCGTAAGACAAGACGGCGCGATGAAGCGCAAAACAACGATCTTCTAGTCCGTACCCATCCCTAACCCGCAGTTGTAGTAGACCCACCCCGGAGGCGGCGTTCCTTCCCTGGCGCTGGCATCCGAACCCTGAACCAGACAAAGCCCGGGCGACCACCCGGGCTTTGCTCTATCTGGACGCGCGGACTGCGTTCGGAGTGACGTGGTCCGTGGGCGGGTTATTTCAAGAGGCGACAATTCGGAGCTGAAGAGAGAACTTGAAATCTTGCTGTGCCGGCTGGCAGCCGGCGCTACCAATCGGACCTAGCTATTCGTAGGAGAGCGGAGAGAAGAGGGATTCATCGCGCAAAGGCCGCGCGATGGCGCCGAGTTCCTCACTCCGCGAACTCTGTTCGGCGTCATGTGGTCGGCGGGCGGATGACGGGGACCGGCTAGACTATGCCACGGCGCAGCTCTTCTAATTTGTAGAAGGTGCCGCGCCAGACGATGCCGCCCTGCTTGAGGGTAATGAAGGTGGAACGCAGGAGCATGTAGGCGAACATGACGGCGCCTAGAGGCAGGGTGAGACAGTAGAGCAGGGAAACGCCCATCACGAAATCGACGGAGGCCAGAAAGCAGAGTGGGACGAAGACGCAAATGGCGGCCAAGATGCGGAGCCATCCATGTCCCAGGAACAGACCGGCGAACGGGACGACGTTAAAGACCAGCAAGGCGAGGAACTGACCTAGAGCCACGAATGGGCTGAATTGAGCGGCGGCGAAGAAATTTTTCTCGACGCCACGAATGAGGTTGGTGAGACCAGCGTGCCAGCGAACGGAGACGGCATCTTGGGCGATGGCAACGCCGGAACGGAAAGCACCCATCTTTACGATTTTTCCCAATTTGACGTCGTCGACCACTTCCAAGGCAAGACGGCGATGGGTGCCGCAGGCTTCATAGACGGAGCGCTTCAACATTTGAAAAGCGCCGACTCCGACATAGGCACTGGAGCGGGGATTGCTGACTTTGTGAGGCTGGATGGCAAACTGAAAAAACATGCCAAAGAAAGGAATGAGGGCACGCTCCCAGAAGCCGATCATTTCGACGTCGCCGAAGAGGGTGAGGTGATCGAAGTTGAAGCGGCGGAGCAACGTGATGGTGCGGCGCAAAGTGTCTGGCTTGAAGTTTACGTCGGCGTCGGTGAAGAGCAGCCAATCGCCGGTGGAGGCTTCGTAACCTTTTTGGAGAGCGTGCGGCTTGCCGAGCCACCCGGCGGGTAATGCTGGGATGTGAACGACGTGCAGGCGGTGGTGGGTGGCGGCAAAATCGTCGAGGATGCGCGCGGTGGCGTCGGTGGAGCGATCGTCGACGGCAATAATTTCCAGTTGCGGATAATCAATTTCGAGAAGCGTGGCTAAGGCTTGGGGAAGTTTTTCCTGTTCGTCACGCGCGGCGAAGATCAGAGAGATTTTCGGGCAATCGGAATCGGAGGCAGAGGGAAAATCCTTGAGCCAAGGCAAACGCACAGCGCCAATCGCGGTGTTCCATCCGTAGACAATCCAGAGGAGAGCGAGAAGCGCGAAGAAAAGAATTCCAAAGAGATGCATGTAGATTGGAGTCGGGAGCCAGCCTCAGGGTATCCTAGCATGGATGGCAAAGAGCCTAGCGATTTTGGGGGCCGGCCGTGTGGGGCGCGCACTGGGAAGACGGCTGCGCGAATTGGGATGGGAGATACACGGAGTAGCAGCGCGGTCGGAAGTGAGTGCGCAGAAGGCGGTGCGATTTATCGGCGGCGGCAAAGCACTGGTAGGCGTGTCGCGGATGTTGCTGAACGCGCGCAGGATCCTGGTTACGGTGCCCGATGACGCAATTGGGGAAGCGGCACGAGAGTTAGCGCGGGTGGGCGGGGAAGAGTTGGCCGGGAAAGTGGTGCTGCACACCAGCGGAGCGTTGGACGCGCGGGTTCTGGGGCCGCTGCGAAGTTGGGGGGCAAGCGTGGCATCGATCATCCGTTGCAGACTTTTAGTGGAGTGAGAGTGCCACCGCTGGAAGGAAAAGTATTCGCGATTGAAGGCGACGTGGTGGCGGTGCGGGCGGCGCGAAAGATGGCGCGGGCATTGGGCGGAGTGACGGTGAGCATTCCTTCGGCGAAAAAACCGTTGTATCACGCGGCAGGAGCGTTCGCGGCGGGGATGGTGTTGGGAATGGAAGAAACCGGCGTGCAGATGCTGATGACGTCTGGAATGAAGAGGCGAGAAGCGGTGCGAGCGTTGCTGTCGTTGGCGAGGCAAGTGCTGGGTCACTATGAGGAGTTGGGTCCGCAAAAGGCGTGGACCGGGCCATTGTCGCGAGGGGACTACCGAGTGGTGGCTTCGCACGGGGTGCCATTGCAACAATTTCAACCAGAATTTCTGGAAGCGTATCAGGCAGCGAGCCGATGGCGGCGCGAGTATTGTCGCGGGATCCGGCGTCGATGTTGAAGGAACTGGAGAAGATTTCGATTTCCAGTGGCGGGCAAGTGGAGAACAAGGCCAAAGAGGGAGCAGCGTGAGTCAACTTCATATTCCCATTCATACCAAGACGCTTAAAAACGGATTACGGGTGGTGGTGGTGCCAGATACGACAGCGCCGGTGGTGACGCTGGGCGTGTATTACAAAATTGGATTCCGGCTGGAGCCGCAGGGGCGGAGTGGGTTCGCGCACCTGTTCGAACACATGATGTTTCAGGGCTCGGAACATGCGCCGAAGATGCAGCACATCAAGTTGATCAATTCGAGCGGTGGCGTGCTGAACGGATCGACGATGTACGACGTGACGAACTATTACGAAGCGGTACCGTCGAATGCGCTGGAACGGGTGTTGTGGCTGGAAGCGGATCGTATGCGCGCGTTGAAAGTGGATGATGAAAATTTGCGGAACCAGCGCGATGTGGTGAAGGAAGAAGTGCGGGTGAATGTAATGAACCAGCCGTATGGCGGATTTCCCTGGCTGGATATGCCGCCGGTGGCGTTTCGCAACTGGGCGAATGCGCACAATTTTTACGGCGACTTTGCGGACCTGGATGCGGCGAACCTGGCGGACGTGCAGAAATTTTTCCGGACATATTATGTGCCGAATAATGCGGTGTTGCTGTTGCTGGGCGATGTGAAGCCGGAGGAAGGATTGACGCTGGGAGAGAAATATTTCGGATCGATACCGGCGGGAGCGGCGCCACCGTTTGCGGACCCGACGGAACCACCGCAGAAGGAAGAGCGACGCGGGCAGGTGGAAGAAAAATTTGGGACGTTGCCGGCGATGGCGATTGGCTACGTGATGCCGCAGCGGCGGACGAAGGAGTGGTACGCAATGGCGCTGCTAGATCAGGCGCTGCATGGCGGGCGCGCGGGGCGAATGCATCGCGAACTGGTGCTAGAGAAGCAGATTGCGGTGGAGGCGGATGGCGGGATTGACGACATTTTTGGGTACAACGGACCTACGCAGATGACCACGCGGATTCTGCACAAGCCGGAATA
>JBAVNY010000575.1:0-1886 GCA_049691535.1 Candidatus Acidiferrum sp. | reverse complement strand
TGAACATTCACAATCCCGACATCTTCAATGTCCAACTAACTTACAACGGCACCAATCTCACCATGACCATCACCGACACCACCACCAACGCCACCTTCACCGATACTTGGCCCATCAACATTCCCTCCACCGTCGGCGGCAACACTGCCTACGCTGGCTTCACCGCAGGCACCGGTGGTGCCACAGCCATTCAGGAAATTATTGGATGGACCTTCACACCGTAGAAGTTCAACAGGAAATGTCGGAAAGGGAACTGATTTTCAACCCAAAGAAACACGCGGCGCAAGTTTCAGGCCGGAACCGCCGCGACATCCATCATCGCCATGTAATCCAATATCAGCCGTACCACAGTTTCATCACCAACCGTCGTATTCATCATGTTGTGGTACACCGCTCGATCTGGCCATTCCACTCCAAAATACTTCTGAATAAAATCCATGCGCTCGCGATCCACCGTATCTACACACTGCTCGGCTTCGCTTGCGCTTTTGCCGCGTCCCTGAATCCGCCGAATCTTATCTTCCCGCGGCGCGTACAGAAATATCCGCAGCGTATCTTTCCGGTTTTTCAGAAATTGTTGTGAACCTCGCCCCACAATCACGCAATTTCCTTCCATCGCTGCCTTCTGCACCACTCGTTCCGTAATCCTCAATATGCTTTCACTGTCCACCACGCCCAGTTTGTGTGCATTCAAGCTGCCCTCATAACTCCCGTGCAAAAATGATTTAAACAGCCGGTAATACAGCGGATCGGTGCGTTCCTCCCGCACCTCCACCACGGCCTTGGGACAATTCGCCCGCCGCGCAATCTCCTCCGTCAGCAACTGGTCCCACAGTTTCCAGCCCAGACGCTTCGCTAGCAGTTGCGCGATCTCCCCGCCGCCGCTCCCATATTCCCGCTCAATGGTGACGATTTTAATCATCGTGCTCTCACGCTCATCTTACCGCGTTCCATATTTCCTGCAATCACTCCGCAATCGCCGGTCCGCCGCCCGGGTCATTCTTCTTCAACACAAACGACAGAAAAAACATGATCGCCGACGCGATCGTCAGCACCATAAACGTATCAATGTACGACAGACTCGCCGCCTGCGCCTGTAACGCCTGGTAGATCCTGGCGTAAGCCTGTGCCTGTGCCTCATGGGCCCCCAGTCCCGAGTGGGCTATTTGGTTACTCAGCCCGTTCAGCGCATTCTGAAAATTAGGATTATCCGCCCGCGCGTAATTCACCAGGATCTGCTGGTGAAATTGTGATCGCCGCGCAATCAGCGTCGTCACCAGCGAAGTTCCCACGCTGCTTCCCATATTCCGCATGAAGTTCACAATCCCCGCCACCGAATTGTTTTTCTCCGGCGCAATCCCGATGTATGCCGCCAGCGTGATCGGCACGAACAAAAATCCCAATCCAATCACCTGCGTAATCCGCAGCCACACTGCCGCGCTGAAGCTAATCTGCAAATCGATTCGCGTCGTCGAGTAATACATGGCAATCGCCAATGAAAACCACCCAAACGCAATCAAATATCGCGCCTGTATTTTTGTTGTCAACTTCCCCATGATCGGCATTTCGCAAAGCAGTACCAGCCCTCCCGCCGATAATGCCAGCCCGGCCAGTTCCGATGTATAACCCACCAGCGTCTGCAGAAATTGCGGCATCAGCACCAGACTGCTGAACAACAAAATTCCCAGCATGAACATCATCAAGCTAGCGCTCGCAAAATTGAAACTCTTGAACATCTTCACGTCGATGATCGGCGCCTTCTGAAACCATTCCCAGATCACCAGCGATGTCAGGCATACCGCCGCGGTGATCACCAGCGTGGTAATAAACCGCGACCCGAACCAATCGTCTTCTTGTCCCTTATCCAGCAGAATCTGCAGCGCTCC
>JBAVNY010000574.1:0-7872 GCA_049691535.1 Candidatus Acidiferrum sp. | reverse complement strand
GCTACGCACGAAGCGCGCTTCGGTCGGGATGACAGCATTTGGGTGCTGAGTGTTGGCACCGCGTGTTGCCGGCTGGCAGCCGGCGCTACAGATCGGTTCGAGTTGGGGTTTGGAATGCGGGCGGTGGGGGACGTGGAGGGTGGTTCGGTGGCAGAATAGAGCGGCTGTGAATCGGGCTTGGAGGATTGATGAGAGTTCGTGCTTGGAAGATTGCGGCTTTGTTTCTGGTGATGGCCGGAATGGCGGCGGGGCAGGATCTGGCTTCGTTTGAGAAGCGGGTGACGGTGAAGAAGCTGGCCAACGGATTGACGGTGATTGTCTGCGAGCGGCCCGAGGCTCCGGTATTTTCATTCTTCACGCACGTGGATGCTGGCTCGGCGCAGGACCCTAGCGGGCAAACCGGATTGGCGCACATGTTCGAACACATGGCGTTCAAAGGCACGGACAAAATCGGCACAAAGGATTACGCCGCGGAAAAAGTAGCGCTGGAGAAAATCGAGAAGGCGTATGCGGCGTACATCTACCAGCGCGACCAGCGGATCAATCGCGACGATGCCAAGGTGAAGGAGTTGGAGAAGGCCTGGCAGGACGCGGTGAAAGAAGCCAATCAGTACGTGATACCGAATCAATTTCCGCAGATTCTGGAAATGAACGGCGCGCAGGGGCTGAATGCGTTCACGGACTACGACGAGACTGGATATTTCTATTCGTTCCCGGAGAACCGGCTGGAGCTGTGGGCGTATATGGAGTCGGAGCGATTTCTGCATCCGGTGATGCGGGAATTTTACAAAGAGCGAAACGTAGTGATTGAAGAACGGCGGATGCGCACGGACAGTAATCCGGTGGGGCGTTTGCTGGAACAGTTCACGACCGCGGCGTTTCAGGCCAATCAATATCACCGGCCAACGATTGGATGGATGGGCGATTTGAATACATTTTCGGCCACCGACGCGCAGAAGTTTTTCGACGAGTATTATGTGCCGTCGAACATGGTGGTGGCGGTGGTAGGTGATGTGAAGGCGGCGACGGCGCTGCCGATGGTTGAGAAATATTTTGGACGGATTCCGTCGCACGAGAAGCCGGACGACCGGACCACCGCGGAGCCACTACAGAATTCTGAACGGCGGGTGGTGCTGCATGAAATGTCGCAGCCGCTGTACCTCGAGGGATATCACCGGCCGGACTATCGGGATAAGGATGACGCGGTGTACGACGCGATCGCGGATTTGATGTCGAATGGCCGGACGTCGCGGTTGTACCGTTCGCTGGTGCGGGACAAGAAAATTGCGGCGGACGCGGCGGGGTTCACGGGATTGCCGGGGAATAAGTATCCGCATCTTTTTGCGTTTTATGCGTTCACGATGCCGGGACACAAGCCGGAAGAAATGGCGGAGGCGATTCATACGGAGATCGAGAGGCTGAAGAATGAGGATATCAGCGACGAAGAATTGAAGATGATCAAGACGCGGGCGAAGGCGGAATTGCTGCGCGGGCTGGCGAATAACGAAGGATTGGCGCAGCAGATGGGACTGTACCAGTCTCGCTACGATGATTGGCGGGAATTGTTCAAAAGCGTGGACCGCATCGACAAAGTGACTAAGGCGGATATACGGCGAGTGGCACAGAAGACGTTTGTGGCTACGAATCGCACTGTGGGAATTATCGAGAGCACTCCGCCACCGGCAGCAGGCCCAGCGCCAGCGGCGGGAGGTGCACAGTGAAGCGGCGGTGGATGTTGCAGATGGCGGGCGCAGCAATAGCGATATTGAGTGTGGCGGGCGCCGCGCGCGCACAGCAGACTACTTGGCAACAGATTCCAATTCCGCCGTTGCCCGCATTCCACCCACAAGAACCGAAGCGCATCGAACTGCCAAACGGCATGGTGATTTTTCTGCAGGAAGATCACGAACTGCCGCTAATCAGCGGGATAGCGCGGGTGCGTGGGGGATCGCGCGAAGTGCCAGCGAAGAAGACCGGGCTGATCGATATTTATGGGGAAGTGTGGCGCACTGGGGGAACCAAGACGCAGACCGGGGATCAGTTGGATGATTTTCTGGAGGCACGCGCCGCCAAGGTGGAGACCAGCGGAAACGCGGACTCTACGACGATCAGTTTGTCCTGTTTGAAGGATGATTTTAACGACGTGTTTAAGGTGTTCGCAGAATTGCTGCGCGAACCGGAATTCCGCGACGACAAGGTGGATTTGGCGCAGAAGGAAGAGTTTGACTCCATTTCGCGGCGCAATGATTCCGTGGATCAGATAGCGGCGAGGGAAGCGGCGAAACTGGCGTACGGTGCGGACAGTCCTTATGCGCGGGAGGCTGAGTACGCCACGGTGGCGGCGGTTACGCGGCAAGACTTAGTGGATTGGCACAAAGCGTACGTTGCACCGAATAACATCATCCTGGGAATCGCCGGAGATTTTGACGGCGCGGCGATGGAAGCGAAGTTGCGGCAAGCGTTTGGAACTTGGGGCAAGGGGCAAGCGTGGAAGAAGCCGGAGATTCAGTTTCATCCCGCGAAGCCGGGATATTTACTGGTGGCTAAAGAGGATGTGAACCAGAGCAACGTGCGCATGGTGGGTTTGGGCACGACGCGCGACAATCCGGACTATTACGCGATACAGGTGTTCAACGAGGCGTTTGGCGGCGGATTTACTTCACGACTGTTTCGAAATATTCGTACTGCGCAAGGGTTAGCGTACTCAGTGGGCGGAGGGATCGGCACGGCATTTGATCATCCGGGGATGCTGCGGCTGGGAGTGGGCACGAAGAGCGTGACGACGGTGGAGGCGATTCAGGCGATGTATGCGCAGATCGACGACCTGTCGAAGGACCCGATTTCCAGTGACGAAATTCAGAAGGCCAAGGATACGATTCTGAATTCATTTGTGTTTAATTTCGATTCGCCGGATAAAGTGCTGCACGAGCGGATGGCGTACGAGTTTTACGGGTATCCGGCGGATTTTCTGGAGAGGTACCGGCAGGGAATCGAGAAGGTTGGCGCGGCGGACGTTTCGCGGGTGTCGACGAAATATCTGCACAAGGATCAGTTGGCGGTGCTGGTGATCGGGAATACGGCGGAGTTCGACAAGCCGCTGAATTCACTGGGGCCGGTGACCAAGTTGGACATCAGCATTCCGGCTCCGCCGGGAGAGCCGAGCAGCGGTGCGAAACCCTAGAGGAGCAAAACAAGCGTAGTGTAGCCGCCCAAATTCTGAACTGAGGAGAAGTGAGATGAGCAACGCTTCAGGAGTTGGGGCGGGGGGTAAATCTGGCGAAGGAATTCCTGCGGACGATTTGCAGCGGACACTTACGCTGGCACAGCCGGCGAAGGATGGAAAACTGCCGCACATTGGACTGGTGGGCGACACGTACACCATTCTCTTGACCGGCAAAGACACCGGTGGACGGTACTGTTTGATCGATATGCACGTTCCGCCGGGCGGCGGACCTCCACCGCACCGGCATGATTTCGAAGAGACGTTTATCGTGCTCGAGGGCGAGCTGGACGCAACGTTCCGGGGGAAGAAATCGGCGGTACGCGCGGGCGAGACGGTGCACATTCCCGCGAACGCGCCACACCGATTCCATAACAGTTCGAGCCAGCCGGTGCGCATGCTGTGCATCTGCGCCCCCGCGGGCCAGGAAGAGTTTTTTGTGGAAGTGGGCGTTCCGGTGGAGACGCGGACTACGGCTCCGCCGAAGCTGGACAAGGAAGCGCAGGAAAAGTTTATAGCGAAAGCTAAGGAACTTGCGCCTAAGTATCGAACTGAGTTGTTGCCAAGCGCGTAGTGACTGGCTTTGATGAGGGTAGTTGCTGCTGCGGCGCGTTGGAAATTGGAAAGCAAGAGATGGAAATTGGTGTGAGCGGCCGGAGCTTCGCGGCACCTGGAACGCCGCGATTCAGTTGAGCTTTTGTTTTAGTCGCCTACCTTACGTAGAGAATTTCTAAAATTGAATGGTGTGAGTTGCTTTGGGATTGGTGTGATTGCGGGGAGGTTAGGTTTGGTTTTGCGTGTTGCCGGCTGGCAGCCGGCGCTACCGGTAGTGCTGAGTAGGGTCTAAGTTTGTTTGAAGAAGCCGGTGGTACCGGCAATGCTCGGTGAGGCGTGTGTAACCGCTAGAAGAAGCGGGTGCGGACGCGGTCGGGGAGGGCGACTAGATCGACGATGATGAGGAAATCGATGGTACGGAATTCGCGGTCGATGGCTGGAGGGCCGGAGATGCGCGCGGAAATGTCGAGGTAAGCGCGGAACAGGCGCGGCGGGCGAGTGAGTTCGACGGGGACACCGGAAGACTCGCACTGGCAGCCGGGCTGAGGAGCGATGCGCAGCGCCGGTTCGACGAGATGTTTGTGCTTCAAGTGTTCGAACATGGCGGCGCCATAATTTTCGTCTTGCGAGGAAAGAGAACTGCAACCGACAAGATAGCGCGAGCCAGTGCGCGTGGCGTACATGGCGATGCCTTTCCAGAGGGCATTCAGGACCATCATGTTGCGATAATTTTCGTGGACGCAGGCACGGCCGAGTTCGAGCAGTTGGTGGCGAATCGGTTCGTAAGGGGAAAAATCGAAGAACTGATTGCCATAATAGCCAAGATTGCGCTGGGCGACGTGGCCGGTTTGAAGGCGGTAGGTGCCGACGAGCCTGCCGGATTCGAGTTCGCGGACCATCAGATGGTCGCAGAACGTGTCGAAAGGGTCGATGTCCAGGCCGCCGCGATCGGAAGTGGCCAGGCCTTCGCAAAGCTCGAGATTGAAAACCAGGTAACGCAACCGCTGGCACTCGATTAAGTCCTGCGGAGTTTGCGCCAGGCTGACGCAGAAAAGAGAAGTAGTGGCTAAGACGGGGTCGGTGGTTAGCGTCTTCACAGGTGACCTCGGGCTGACGCGAGTGTGGTTGTGATAGATTTCTGGGATATTTCAGCTTGGTATAAATACGTAAACGGAGGTTACTCATTGGCGACGCGAGCCAGGTACATTTTCCCGCTCGCAGCGTGCTTCGGAGGTCGATCCCGCTTCGTACGGTGTGCGAGGAACCGGGGCCTTTACGCCACTCGCTCATTAGGAAAGTGGACAGGAAAATGAAGAAGTCCCGCGAATCCATAGAGTCACAAACTCTGCAAGCAGATTCGAGCCGGCGCCACTTCCTGAAGAAGGCTGCCTTGTCGAGCGGAGGTGGGTTAGCGGCTGTAGCGGGATTGAATCAGATCTCTCCGCTGATCTGGCCAGAACATGCGACCCTGGAGCCGAATCGCAGTTATTGGGCCAGGAGCCAGTCTCCTCAGCATGCCGCCTTGTCGTCCGACGTCACGGTGGACGTAGCAGTGCTGGGCGGAGGCTTGACAGGACTTTCCACCGCATACTTTATTTGTGCAGCCTCGCCCACCAAGCGCGTGGTTGTACTGGAGGGAAAAGGTTGTGGTAACGGAGCGTCTGGTAGAAACGGGGGCATGGTGCTGACCATGACCGAAGATCGGTATATGCGTTTCAGTTCGGATCCGGCAATGGATAAGAAGATTTACGATTTAACTGCCGAGAACATCCGGTGGTTGTCGCGATTGGGCGAGGAGACGGGTATTGATTGCGAATTAGAGACAAATGGCGCGCTGCAGGTGCTTACTACCCCCGCCGACGTCAGAGAAGGGAAGGCGTATGTACAGCAGGCGCAAACTCTGGGGATGCCGGTGGAGTTTTGGGACGCGGCCAAAGTTGCTCAGGCGCTAGGTACAGAGGCTTACCAGGGAGGATTATTCGACCCGAGTTGTGGCCACGTCCATCCCATGAAGCTGGTAAACACATTCAAAGTAGCAGCGCAGAAAGCTGGCGCAGAGATTTTTGAAAATACCATGGTTGAAAGAATTGAAGAAGGCGAGCAGCATGTTCTTCACACCACCCTGGGACATACGGTCAAGGCAAAGGCGCTGGTGTTGGCAACCAATGCGTTTACCGGGAGGCTCGGGTTCTTCCGGAATTCGGTGGTGCCGGTTCGCGAATATGTCGCAGTCACCAGGCCCCTTTCGGAGCAGGAACTCGCTGCGATCGGATGGCGTGCGCACCTGCCCTTTAACGACACTCGCACAGAAGTTTTTTATCTCGGCTTGACGAAGGGCCGGCGCATTCACATCGGGGGAGGCGGTCCCAGCTACACATTTAATAATGGTTTTGGGAGCGATCAGGTGGAGCGGTCGCATGTGCAGGAACTTCGCCGGGAACTAGTGCGAATCTATCCAGGACTGGCGGGGGTAGAGTTTGAAGCGAACTGGGACGGCCTCATCGATTGGTCGATGAATGAGTCTCCCGCAGTGGGCTGCACGGGAAAACATAACAATATTTTTTACGGTCTTGGCTACAGCGGGCACGGTATAAATTTAACGTCGGTTTTTGGCCGAGTCATTGCCGATCTGTATGCGGGACGCGGCGAGCGTTGGAACGAGTACCCCTTTGTTAACGCCAAGCTGAACTACATTCCCAACGAGCCATTTCGTTGGTTAGGCGTGCAAGCCGGTTTAGCCTGGTACAGGCTGACCGGCGGCTAGTATGGACGTTAACGCTACGGTACCAGCACACTAGTCTGCGCCGAATACCCACTCTCCGCGCCAGTCGCAGACAACGACGTCACCACATAATAATAACTAGACCCGCTGGTCACCGCGTTATCCGTAAACGTAGTTGCTCCCACCGGCGAACCCAACAGTTTCTCGTAGCCACTTCCCGACACCGACGACCGGTACACGTTGTACCCCACCACTCCCGATGATGCACTTGGTCCCCAACTCAAATCCACTGCGTGCGCCTGGCTGCTAATCCCTGTCCCGGCAATCGGCAAGGACACGCTCGGATCATTCGCAGCGTTACTCAAAATGATAATTGTCCCGCTGGCCGTTCCGGTGCTTTTCGGAACAAACTCCGCTTGCAGCGTGGCGCTCTGGCCCGCTCCGATGGTTGTACCTCCGCTCAATCCCGCCACACTGAATCCCGTCCCGCCCACTCCCACCGATCCAACCAGCACGGTGGAATTGCCGGTGTTTTGCACCGTCACGTTCATCGTGGCGATTTGTCCGATGGGCACGTTTCCAAAGCTCACGTTCGCCGGATTAACCGTCAGCGTCTGCGTCACGGCAATTCCCGTGCCCAGCAAGGGAATCAGCAAACTTGAACTGCTCCCGTTCATTTGCAGCGCCACACTCCCGCTGAACGTGCCGGTACTCGTCGGCGCAAACCCAACAGTGAACATAGCGCTTGCGCCCGCTGCCAGCGTCAGCGGCGCGGTCAATCCCGAAAGCGCAAACTGGCTGCCCGCGCTGGAAACGTTCGATATTGTTACGCTGGCGCTGCCGCCATTGGTAATCTGAATTGCTTGCGTGTTATTCGTTCCCACCGGCACATTTCCAAACTGCGCGCTCCCCGGCGTTGCATCTACGCTCACAGATCCCGCCGGCTTGAACGCCGCTATTCCGGCGGCCCAAGGCTGCGCGCCTGTTAGGGAAACGCTCGCGGTAGCGCTTCCTGCGCTTTGTTGGATTTGCCCTTCGGTTATCAACTTTGCTGCAGGCTCCGCAGGCACGCTTTCTTCAAGCGTGTATCCCGACCCCGCGGCAAAACTGTCGGCATCGCCGGTCATCACTACGCCCAGCAGCAGGTCGCCGTTCGCTGTAGTCGTAGTCGCGCCGCTGCTTGGATTTGTGCCGCTACCTTGCGCGCTGGCGCTGGCGTCCAATGAGCTTGACGTCGCCATCCCGGAATACTCCAGAATCGAGAATCGCAATGTTTGAAGAATTGAATCTGACACCGTAATCGTATTGGCGCCGCCGGAAATATTTTCCGCATAGAACAGCGCCAGGCATTCCGAGTGTGCCGTCTGGTTCAGTT
>JBAVNY010000573.1:0-2179 GCA_049691535.1 Candidatus Acidiferrum sp. | reverse complement strand
TCTCACCGTGCAATCGCGCCTCAACGGCGAGCAGCTCGAGGAATACATCAAGCCGGTCGGCGGCGGATATTTCTTCGTCCTGCCGGGCGTCCAGTCGAAAGACAATTTCTTCGCCGAAGGTCTGTTGCGCGCCGCGGCATAAAGCCGGCGTTTCGGTCGGCGCCTCTCATCCCGCCCACCGCCATCTTTCAGACAGTTCCCCCCCTGCAATAGCCCCGCGAGAGACGGGCGTCCTTCCCAACGCCCTCGAGCGCCAAGGGGCTGACACCCTCGTCCGGACGTCCGCCAAGGACTGCTCACGACCCCGCTTTTGGTGTGATCGGGATCACAGAAAAAGCGGGAGCGACGATGCAAACAGGAACCACAGACCCGTGGGGTCGCCCCGCCAACCTCGACAATCCCTTCCCAGAAAGCGCCGACGCGGACTAACGCCGAGCCGCGCATATTTTCAAGTTTTCTAAAAGGAAATGATCATGCCCGATCCTCTTTACCTCGATTCGTGTGCATTGCAGCAGGCTTTGAATGGCAACGCCGCCATCAACAAGCAGTTGAGTCAGGCTCGCCAATCCGGGCGCCGGCTGCTCATCGTCCAGCAAGTCGAAATAGAGATTCTATACGGGAATATTCACACGCTGAAGCCCAACAAGGCGTTTCTCGATCAGGTTCCTCCGCCTGACCTGAGAGAAAAAAAGAGGACCGGCATTAAGAAGATCGGAGTCGAAATCGATACGAAGTGGCGAGAGATTCCCAATTCAGAATATGAGAGCTGGATCTCAATCGGCGGGAAGAACGCGTCGATATCCGACAGAAAGGTCCTCTCTCAAGTCAAGGCCAGCGCAAAAACGCGCGGCATCGCCAATCCAGAAATACTGACAGCCGAAGTGGGTGAGAAGGCGATGGCGAATGAAAAAATAACCCAAAAATGGGGAGTTAAACCTGTCCACGCATGGCCTACCTATTTTCCGCTTCCGGAGGATCGGCACGTAATTCTGGCAGATTATCCCGAAGATAGAGAGGGAGAGGTTACGAGACACTTCAAAGACCACGCAGTCTGGGAAAAGTTGTCGGAAGATACCGGTGAAGACAAGTTGCGCTTGAAAAACCTACCGCCGATTCCCGGTGAGCAACCCATACGATTCCGGACACAGCTGGCGCTGGCCGGCGTTGAGATTGCAGCGCAAGCCGTTTCCTCTGCGATGATGTCTCGTGTCTTTGATCATTTCACTGACGCCATAAATCTTGCGACGGCGGAATTCGATGCGCGCCATCCGGATGCGTTCCAGTTGCGGGCTCAAGCCGGCCTGGATCGCTACAAACAGGCGTATGAAACCGCTCTCATGCGAGCCAATCTCCCCTCGAATCTTAAAGTCGCCGAGGCTGTTGCTTTAGCGTTCACCAAGGACAGCGACATCGCGAGAGCGAAGGCGGTTTGGGACGCCCAAATCGCAAAGGTTGTGTCAGCAAAGGACGGAGCCGTAAGCGGCTATGGCAAGGTTGCGGGCGAATATCTGACTGCACTGGGCGACTTGGATGAAAAGCTCGTCTCTGTGGGCCTCGGAGTCCAAGATATTGCGGCGGATATCAAAAAACGAGGGTCTGTGATTCTGGCCGCAGGCGAGGCCTTGCAACAAACATTCTGGAAGAACCTCGTGCACACACTTCCATTTCCGGTCGTTTATTATGAGTGGATGAACGTGAAGAACACAGGCGATTCGCTGGTAAACTTGGGCAAGACGGTTCTTGCATTCTCAACCTATATTTCTGACCGGCTCGCCTCCTATGAAGCATTGTTGACACAACTGCAGCAGTAAATGCTAAAGGTAAGTAATGAGCTCGGTAAATTCGGCTGAATCCTAGGACGTTTAGCGCCGACGAACCTCAACTAACCTTTGAAGAGGCTCGATTGACCTTGTGACGGGGCGATCAGCGCCATGGACACTGGCGCCCGACAGCTCGCGGACTACGACCCCGGTGTTGGTCCGGGGTCGCGATGACGACTATGGCTCAGCGCAAATGCCGTCTGTTCTATCGCTCCGCTGCCATTCGGGCTGGCTCGACCCGCGGAAAGTCCGTCCCGCGCGTCACATCTTCCCATCGATCCATCTCCTCGATGACGGAATCGACCTTCTCGCGCGCGCGACGCAATGCGTCCGTTCCCAAGAGAAGGTGGATCGGCGGC
>JBAVNY010000572.1:0-2763 GCA_049691535.1 Candidatus Acidiferrum sp. | reverse complement strand
CCCCTGGTCCGCACCAGCCCCCGAGAAATCCTCCGCGTAGGGGCACGCTATATCGTGCCCAGGGCGAGCCCGAGTGCCTCCTCCGCGCCTCTCCGCGTCCTCTGCGTCTCTGCGTTATCCTTTTCTTCTTCCTCTCTTCTTTCTGCTACCTTAATCTCCGCATCCGAATCCAATCACCATGAAATCCCTTCCCGAATATCTCGAACTCGCCACCGTCGCCCACGGCCACCTCTGCGCAGGACAGGTCCTTGGCGTCCGCCTCGCCCTCTACGGCCTTCGCGAACTCGGCATTACCGATCCCATCGCCGAACGCAAACGCATCGTCACCTTCGCCGAAATCGATCGCTGCGTGACCGACGCCGTCGCCCTCGTTGCCAACTGCCGCCTAGGCAAACGCGCCCTGAAATTCCGCGACTGGGGCAAAGTCGCCGCGACGTTCTGCGATCTGCAAACCGGACGCGCCATCCGCATCTCCGCCAAAGAATCTTCCAAGCAAGCCGCCCGCGAACTCTTTCCCGAACTCGACAAAGAACACGGCCAGCAAAAAGCCTACGCCCAGCTCCCCGACGATGTTCTCTTCGACAAACAGTGGGTCAAAGTCGAAATCGGCCCCGAAGATCTTCCTGGCTTCAAAGGCCCCCGCGTCGTCTGCGCCCAATGCGGCGAGGGCATCAACTTCAAACGCGAAATCCTAAAAGACGGCCGCAACCTCTGCCAATCCTGCGCCTCCCCCGGCGCCCGCTACTATTCCCCCCTCCTCTAAATAAATTTCGACCCACGCCAACCACCTTACGCACCACACTGTCATCCCGACCGGAGCGCGCCCGCGCGCAGCGGAGGGATCGCGGCAAGATCTCAGCCTCAAGCCAATCCAAGTGTGAGCACGAACCGAGGCTCTCCGTAGCACAGCCATTCCTGGCGGTGAGCTCCTCAACTTCCTTCTCAACGTTCCCCCAATCTGTTCTAAAATTTCCCCGATGCGAATCCGCTCCTTCCTCACCTCAGCCGTCCTCTTAATGTCTCTGCTCGCCATTGCCCAATCACCTCGCAACAACGAACACCCCGCCGCCTGTGACCATTACGACCAACTCCCACTCCCTCCCGCCGATCTCCCCACCACCCAAGACCGCGGAGCCCTAGCCAAATGCGACTCCTACAACCTCTACTTTGGCTTCAACGTCCCCGCCGATCCCGTCGCCGCCCGCAAATGCGCCTACCTCCAACGCGACGACAAATCCCGCATGATGGGCAATCCCTTCGAATCTTCCGGCCTGCTGGCCATGATCTACGCCAACGGAAAAGGTGCCCCGCGCAACTTCGAACTCGCCCAAAAATTTTCCTGCGAAATCGATGGCGCTCCCGCAGAAAATGCCGGCCGATTCGAACATCTCGCCAAACTTCGGCGGCAAGACTGGACCGGCTCCGACTTCAATCTATGCGACGACGCTACCAGCGGTTTCATGCAAGGTTGGTGCGCCAAAGTGAACAACGACCTCGCCCATTTCGACCAAACTAAAAATCTAAAATCCCTCACCGCCCGCTGGTCCGCCGTCGAAAACCAAGCCTTCCAGCAACTCAAGCAGGCCGCCAACGCCTACTTCCAAACCAGTTCGCACAGTGAAGTCGACATCAGCGGCACTGGCCGCGCCGCCTTCGAAATCGAAGCGGAAGCCAAACTCAAAGAAGAATTCCTAGCCGCTCTGCAACGTTTCGAGAAAGGCGACCTGCCAAATTTGACTGCCGATCAATTCCGCGAAGCCGACGCGCAACGGAACTCCGCCTACGCCAAAATTCAATCCAAGCCCGCTGAAGGCATGGCCTACACCACCGTCACGCCCAACGGCATCAAACTCGCCCAGCGCACCTGGCTTCGTTACCGAGACGCCTGGCTCAAATTCGGCGCTGTCAAATATCCAACCGTTTCGCACGATAGCTGGAAAACTTGGCTCACCCAACAACGCACCAAAATGCTCCAGCCATGGTTATCGCCGTAGGGGCACGATATATCGCGCCCCAGAAACCACGACGAATTTCCCACCCGCGCAGAGTCCTCCACAATCTCAACCATGGAAACTTTCCCTTCCTCTCTTCCAGCCCTCCCGCACTTTCTGCGCTAGAATTTTCTTTCGATGTTAAGCCTCCCTCCCATCACTCTCCGTCTCCGCGGCTGGAAACTCATCGATCGCGTCGCGCTCGCGTTCCTGCTCCTCTGTTCCGTCGCCATTGGCGCCGCTGCCGGACTCCTCTTCGTCTACGAAAGCGATCTCCCCGAAATCCGCGCACTCGAAACCTATCGTCCCAACGTCGTCACCGAAATCTACGCCGACGATGGTCAACTCGTCGGCAGTTTCGCTCTGCAGCGCCGCATTCTCATGACTTGGGAGCAAACTCCCAAAGTTCTCTACAACGCCGTCACCGCCATTGAAGATCAGCACTTCGAAGATCACTGGGGGGTCGATTTCCCCCGCGTTGCCGGCGCCGCGTACCGCAATATTCTCAAACACCGCAAAGCAGAAGGCGCCAGCACCGTCACCATGCAGCTTGCTGGCAACCTGTTTCTCGACCGCAGCGATCGCAGCTTCCGCCGCAAAGCCCAGGAAATGCTGCTCAGCCTGCAGATCGAGCGCCGCTACACCAAGCCGCAAATCTTCACCATGTACGCCAATCAGGTTTATCTGGCTCACGGAAACTATGGTTTCGCCGCTGCCGCGCAATTTTATTTTGGTAAGCCGGTCACCGATCTAAAGCTGCAGGAAGCAGCTC
>JBAVNY010000571.1:0-3342 GCA_049691535.1 Candidatus Acidiferrum sp. | reverse complement strand
TTATCTGCGGTCCAACGTGTTTACGATGCCGGAATTTCTGGAGCGTCGTTTTAATCGCAACTGCGCCACCTATCTCGCCAGCATTTCGATCATCGCGTATATCTTTACAAAAATTTCCGTTCACCTGTATGCAGCTGCAATCGTGCTGGAACGCGTCGTTGGCTGGAGTCCGTTAACGGCCGCCGTGATTCTCGTAATTGCCACCGGTATCTACACGGTCGCGGGCGGCCTGGCCGCGGTCATCTACACAGATCTGGTACAGACGCTGATTTTATTGGCTGGTGCACTCGCACTCACTTTCATCGGTCTGGATAAAGTCGGAGGATTCGCAGGTCTGCGTGCGGCTGTGCCACCGGAATACTTCCACATGATGAAGCCGATGAGCGATCCAGCGTTCCCGTGGACCGGCATTTTCTTTGGCGCTCCAATTTTGGGCATTTGGTATTGGTGTACCGACCAGGTCATTGTGCAGCGCGTCCTTTCCGCGCGGGATGAAGGTCACGCCAAAGCTGGGACGATTTTTGCCGGTTATTTAAAAGTTCTTCCTGTCTTCGTGCTCGTTCTTCCCGGCTTAATCGCCTACGCGCTCTATCCACAAATGTTCACTATGGTAGATGGGAAGGTCACCAACGGCGACATCGCCTACCCCATGCTCATCGTTAACTTGCTCCCCGTGGGGTTGGTTGGACTGATGATTGCCGCACTCCTCGCCGCGTTGATGGGCGCGATGAGTTCCGTCTTCAACTCCGCGTCCACGATGGTCACGTTGGATTTTTACAAAAAGTTTCAGCCCAACGCGAACGAGGCTCAACTGGTATTGTTTGGTCGCATTGCTACCGGAGTAATGGTGTTGCTTGGCCTGTTGTGGGTGCCGTTCATCCAGTCGATGAACAATCAATTGTGGCTTTATCTGCAGAGTGTGCAGGCCTACATCAGTCCGCCAATTGCTGTGTGCTTCATCTTCGGGATCCTGTGGCCGCGCCTGAATGGACAAGGCGCCATCACTTCTCTGTTGGTTGGTTTCGTCTTGGGTGCGGCACGGTTCATCTATGAAGTACTGGATAAGTCGCGGCATTTCAGCTTGCGCACTATTCGCTGGATGATCGACATGAATTTTCTGCACTACGCCATTCTCATGTTTGTGGTGTGTACGCTTGTTCTGTTCGGCGTAAGCATAATGTTTCCCGCGCCCGATCGTAAGAAGTTGGCTGGGTTTACGTTCGCCACTGTCGACGAGAAGATCGAAACGGTCGGCGTCAGGACCGCGCAACTGGCCAGAGAAACGCCGCGAGAACGCAAGCTGAATCTGGCGTTTACGATTCTTCTGCTGGTGACCGTGGTGGGGCTATGGATCCACTTCCGATGATTTCTCGTGCGGACAGTTCATTCGGCAACCAGCCTGACCCAATTGCTGCGCTGCGTGCCAATGTTTCGCAGCAGGAGGCGCTCGCAGCATTTTGTAGTATGAGCATTTCGGGGCTGTACTGGCGTACGACGCGCGGGCCACTACAAAAGCTGGCGCTGATGTACTTGCCGTTTTTCTTGTATCACGTTAGCTACGAAGTCGGCGCCACGCGGCACTCCAGATGGTTCGCTCTCGATCGTGTGCAAGGAGCGCTCGACCTTTTCGAGTTTCCCAGCGAGCCAAGTAGAGAGCACTTGATTCAAGTAGAGAGCAGGAATCACGTTCTTCCTTCACTAGACGAAACTGCTGCGGAAATCGTTTTGCGCGATAAGCTGCTACGAATCATTTTTCAGCAAGGATTTTTCCGCGTAAGAGACTTGCGCCTACAAATACAAAAGTCCACGATCGAATTCAGTATGCCGTACTGGCTTGGTCTCTACGGACTGGACGGCGGCTTGCGTTGCCGTGTGATGGATGCAGTGAGGCGGCGCATGGAAGGCGAAAAAGCCACGGAGCTATTCGAAAATTGGCTGGCCGCTTAGTGTAGCGACGCCGACCGAGTTTCAGCGGAATATCAACTTCCCAAACGCCTCGGGAACATGGAAATTCGGTTTTGGTGAATAGGTGGGACTCCATGCCGAGTAAAACCGAGGCTCGCGTTCACCCTCCACGCGATAGAAATTCACGCGCCAGACGTCGTCTGCTGAAAAGTTAGGAGTGAGGCTCCGCATCGGGATAGCTAGCTCCGCAGTCCACGTGCTGCCCGCTCTGTCCAACAGCACGCGACGCTTCAACTTGCTATGCAGTTCCTCTTTCTCGCCATGCGAAATTGCAAGATCGATCCAGTAGCCGTTTGGACTGACTTCAAATTCTTTATACTGTCGCGGGTTGCTCGCATCCGGCTGCAAGAAAACTTCCGCCACATCACGATCCCACAATTCATCACGCCAACCATCTGCCCTGGCATCACTGTAAATGGTGATGGTGCGATATCGCTGCTGGAATCGTAAAAAGAGCGTTTCGGGCCCCCACAGAATTCGCACCTCTGTCGATCGTCCGGGATCGGCATTCTCTCCGCGCCAATCGTGATCGAACTGCAGTGCCGGCGCACGATTCCAGTCTCGCGAAGTCGGGAAGCCTTCCGAGTCGACACTCTCTGCAAGTTTTATTGCTGTTGCGATCGGAAGCTTCGACTGGTCAGGTGCGGATCTTTGATTCATAGCTCTCCATTCTACCTATCCCCCGTGCACCGGAAAGTTCGCCTCTGCTGACAAACGGGCCAGCAGCCTGTTTGCGCACCAGACCACAACGAGAAATCGTTGCTCTGTAAATGCCGTGCTAGCATCGATTTGGGTCAGCATTCTGCGCTTTGAAGGAGACCGACCTCATGGAACGCCGTACCGCCGTGGATGTACGCACCGAGCCTCAGCGCCGCAATCCCGAAGAGTTTCAGCACGTTCAATTGCGCATCGAATCCGGCGTTGCGCGTTTGACCCTCAATCGGCCCGAGCACAATCTGCTAAACGAAAGCATGATACGCGAACTGGTCGATGGGCTGGTGCTCATCAGCGATCGCGACGACGTGAAGCTCATCGTGCTCGATTCCGCAGCCAAGGTTTTTTGTGGCGGCATTGATATTGGAGAGTACACCTCGGAACGCGTGTTTCAGATGCTCGACGCATTTCATTCGGTGTTCGAACGCATGCTGGAATCTTCCAAGCCTGTCATGACCGTAGTCAACGGTCCGGCCATCGGCGGCGGCGCAGAATTGGCCATCTTCGGCGACCTGGTAATCGCGACTCCGAAAGCGCGCTTCGCACAGCCGGAAATCACTATCGGCGTTTTTCCTCCACTCGCGTCGACCATTTTGCCGTTTTTGGTTGGGCCAAAAGTAGCATTGGAAATCGTGCTCCTCGGCGAGCCCGTCACTGCGGAAC
>JBAVNY010000570.1:0-1593 GCA_049691535.1 Candidatus Acidiferrum sp. | reverse complement strand
GCCGTTGAGATGTTTTGGGAGCATGGGTATGAAGGAGTCGACGTGGATCGGATCGCGCGCGCCGTGAACGTCACGAAACCCGCGCTATACAGGGCATTCGGAGACAAGTCCACCCTGATGCTCAAGGCGGTTGAGCGCTATGCGATGACGTATTGGGCTCCCAAAATAGCAGCTTTTCAAGCGGAGCCGGACATCCACAAGGCCGTGACCACCTTTTGCGAGGCTACCGTCAACACCGCTTCGGGTGAGGCTCGCGGCGGTTGCATGATGGCCGCCGCGGCGCTGGGAGAGTCGGAGCGAGTATCGGAGATCCGTTCGTATGTCGCGAAGGGCCTCACCGCATCCGCTGATATTTTCGCGAAACGTTTCGAAAAGGAAATGAAGGCGGGGCGCCTAACTCGCACACCCTCTGCCAAGGTACGAGGCCGTGCGCTCGTTGACTTGGTGCAGGGTTTGCAGCTTCGCGCCAAGACTGGTATTCCGCGCGAGCAATTGCTGCAAGACGCCCGAAGCTATGTGCCCCTGATTCTTGGGGAGTAAATCTAACGTACTTCTCGGGGCGATGCGTCTGGACAAGTGCCAAATCACCAATACAGTCAAAGACAATTGGTCACGATAGGTGTTTCGTGGCGGGTGAAGCTTTGCGCTGGGCGGCGCACCCGTTCATCCAGCTTTGCCGGACGAATAGGTGAGGGCTGCGCCGGCAATGAATACCGGCGCTGCGCGATCGATCAAAGCCTTTTACCACTGCCAAACTGTCGGTTCCCAGCTTCGCACCTGCCCCTGTTGGGCAACGTGCCCGAGGCCTGGGAACGGAAAATGCGGCACCAACACTAACGATCTTTCAGCAATGACCTGATTGAGCACTCGTATCCGGACGCGGGCTCCCAATTCCTGGTCGTTATCGAATCCGACATGCCACTCCGGATGCGCAATGCTGAGGGCGAAATGATGCAGGGCGTCCGCAGAATAAAAAAGGCTCTCCGACCCCGATGAAATATTGAAAGCGAGCATACCGGGCGTGTGGCCGAACGCTTCCACGGCGGTAATGCCGGTCACAACCTCCGGGCCCGGCTTCACGAATTCGACCCGCTCCTTGATTCCGCCAAGATGACGTTTTGCCCCCTTAACGATGAGTTGCTTGAATTCTTCCGGCAAGAGATTTCTGAGTTTAATGTCTGGCTTCATCCAGTAGGCCCATTCCTGCTCCCCAATCACATAGCGGGCGTTCGGAAATACCTGGGAGCCGTCGGGAGCCAGTGTTCCAAACACGTGATCCAGATGCGCGTGCGAGATGATGATGGTGTCGATTTCTTCGGGAGCGACACCGAGGTTCGGTAGATGATCGGGCAGGTGTCCGCCGGATGGTCCAAGGTACGGCCCCATGCCGTTGTCGATAAGAACCTTATGTTTTCCGGTGTCTACATACAGTGAATTGATCTGAAAGTAAGCAGTTGTGAAGGGGAGAAACTTACTTTCCATGAAAGCCTGAAACTCCCCTTCACTAGCTCCTGCCGCGATCATGATCCTGGGATTGTCAAACTGGAGAAATCCGTCGCTGACAGAAGCAACTTCGAACTCTCCAATCTTGAA
>JBAVNY010000569.1:0-4828 GCA_049691535.1 Candidatus Acidiferrum sp. | reverse complement strand
GTTTGCGGTTGCGTTCATCGGGAGTGAGCCGGCCGGTATGAATGCCGGGATCGAAGCGAAAAATGAATAACGTTTCGGGCCCGTAATCACTGAGGTAGGCATTTACGTTGCCGTAGACGCCGACAAGAATGGAGACGACGGAAAGCAGGGCGGTGATGCCGATGACCACGCCGAGCACGGTGAGGAACGAGCGCATTTTATTCTCGCGAAGCGTCGTGAGGGCCATTCGCGCGTTTTCGCCTATGGTCATGCTCATGGGAGTTTACTCAGACCTCCTGCCGCAAAGCTTCGATAGGCTGCAAACTGGCCGCTTTTCGCGCGGGATAAACACCAAAGAAAAGACCGACGGCGGCGGAAATAATTTCGGCGCTAAGAACCGCGGGAAGCGGCACCGACATGGGAACGGAAGTGGTGGCAGTGGTCAGCAAGGCGATGGCGTAGGCGAGTATAACGCCGATAGCGCCGCCAATCGCAGCCATGACCGCGGCTTCGACGAGGAATTGCATCAGGATGTCGCTGCGGCGGGCGCCGAGTGCTTTGCGAATGCCAATCTCACGAGTGCGTTCGGTGACGGCGGCGAGCATGACATTCATAATGACCACGCCACCGATTACCAGGAAGACGGAGACGACGCCAATCATGGCAGTGGCAATGACGCCGGTAAGATTCTTCCAAAGGTCCATGAGCGTGGCGGAATCGAAAATGCCGAAATTGTCGGTTTCGTTGGGAGATAAATGGCGGCGGGCACGCATCATGGCGCGCGCTTCGTCTTGGGTGCGCTCCATCCATTCGGCGCTGCGGGCTTGGACATTGATCCAGATGGTGTCGTAGGTGCCATAGATTTTGAAATACGTTTGGATGGGAATGTAGGCGAAATTATCCTGGGACTGGCCGAGGACGGAGCCGATAGGTTTGGCGACACCCACGACTTCGAAGGGCCGACCGTCGATAGTGACTTCGTGTCCGATGGGATCGGAGGTGGGGAAAAGCTTGGTGGCGAGATCGGCGCCGATCATGGTGACCAGGGAGCGGCTCTGATCATCGGCGTTAGAAATGTAGCGTCCATAAGCCGGAGTGATTACGTCGATATCGCCCATGTTGGCGGTGACACCGCGAATGCTGCAGTCTTCGAGGCTCTGTGAACCAACGCGAACTTTGCCCGAGGTGCGTTGCTCGACGCCGAGGCGCAAGGGCAATTTCAAATTTTCCTGCAGGGATTCGTAGTCATCCCACGTGACCTTTTTGTTGCGGCGATTGGCTTTCACGTACTCATCGACGTCGGTGATGATGGGGAAGCGAGTGAGGAGAAAGACGTTGGAGCCGAGATTGGCGACGCGGTCGGCGATGTAGAGGTTCACTCCGGAGATCAGGGCGATGACCACGATGAGGGTGGAGACGGAAAGGATGATGCCGAGGAGGGTGAGGAAGGAGCGCATCTTGTGCGCGCGCAGGGTCTCCAGCGCAATGCCGATTGGCTCACGAAGGTGCACCCGTCGCTTCAAGACTGCGTCCTTCTGGTTGGTCGGCGGCCCGGCCCGGACAGTGGGGCGAAGATAGGGCCAGCGCCGACCAGTGTCAATATGATTTGTGCGTGCAGTGACGGCAGCGTATTGGGCATCCCTAAGTTAGTACGGGTGGGAGGGCAGTAAAATTACGGGGATCGCCCTGGCATCCCGGCAATTTTGAGGGGATTTAGTGGTTTGTCAGTTTCCGGTGGAGTCATCTGCGGCCGAAAGTTTGCTTGGTCCTAGCGATTTGCGGATGTCGGCCAAATTCGCGTCCTTGTCGCCGAAGAAGTCAACGTATTCGTCGTGGCTGAAAAATGCGTTCGCGTAGTTAGCTTCTGTCAAAACGTAGCCCCCCAACCGTTCAACATGGCCAATTGCAGGAAGGATGCGAGATCTTCCGCTTCGTGTTCCAGAAATAGGTGCCCCGGTGCTGCGGGAAGTTGCCGTCGCCATACGTTTGACGCAACTTGTAATACAAATGCCAATTCTCGCTACTTGGCCAAATGCCCCACTCCGTCACAAAGCAGTGCTGGCTTACGATAGGTCAATTCAGAGGCGACCCAATGAGCAAAAAAGAAAACCTGATGGGGTGCTTGCGGGTACTCGATACGCTCAACTCGCACGTCGGTCCGGCCTTTGCCTTTGTCTATCCGATAACCATGTTTCGCATTGTTCTTTCGTATAGAAGCGCAATTATCCCCCTGAGATGACCATCGGTAGGCCGAAAGAGAAAAGCGGGCAATTGTCGTTCGCTGTTCCGTCTCAACTTCCAGATTAGCGCAGTTATCGTAAACTGATCCACTACCGTCCATTTGCGGTGTTTGTCAGGGTAAGCTGGCTATGCGAAACTAAGGTGGAGACATTGAGGGACCTATGAGTTCAACTCCAACGGCGCTCGGTAAAGGCGTCACGCTCACGAAACCTGACGATTTTGGCAAGTTGCTGCAGGATGAAGGAATTATCTTCACGCAACTGGACAAGGCGGTGAACTGGGCGCGGAAGAGCTCGATCTGGCCGCTGGGATTTGGGCTGGCGTGCTGCGCGATTGAGATGATGTCGATGGCGGCATCGCGGTTTGACGTGGCGCGCTTTGGCGCGGAAGTGTTCCGGCCATCACCGCGGCAAGCGGACTTGATGATTGTGGCGGGGCGGCTGTCGCAGAAAATGGCGCCGGTGATCCGGCAGCTTTACGATCAGATGCCGGAGCCGAAGTGGGTGATTTCGATGGGCGCGTGCGCGACGTCGGGCGGCGTGTTCAATAATTACGCGATTGTGCAAGGCTGCAACCAGGTGATTCCGGTGGACGTGTATGTGCCGGGATGCCCGCCGAGACCGGAAGCGGTGCTGTACGCGATTTTGCAATTGCAGAAGAAGATCGATGCGGAAAAGGGCTCGTTCAAGCGGGCTCTGAACCTTTCGTAACTCCTTTTACTGATCATGCTGCCCGATACGATTAGCGGACGGGATCTGTTGCGCCATTGTTTGGCGACGATTGCCTATGGCGCCGAAAAAGTGGTGCGCGACACTCCTGAATCCTTCGGAAATTTTCAAGCGGGGCAAAGCAGCCGTACTCCGGGGCAAATTGTCGCCCATCTCGGCGATCTGTTTGACTGGGCATTGTCGCTCGCCAAGGGCCAGCAGGCCTGGCATGACTCGCAACCATTGCCGTGGCAAGACGAAGTGAAGCGGTTTTTCGAAAGTCTGAAGCGCTTTGATGATTATCTGGCGGGAGATGGCGTACTGCACGCGTCGCCCGACAAATTATTGCAAGGACCTGCGGCGGACGCGCTCAAACACGTTGGGCAGATCGCCATGTTGCGGCGGCTTGCTGGGATTCCCATCAAGGCGGAGAACTACTTCGTGGCGGATATTGCGGCGGGGCAAGTGGGACCGAAGCAGCCGCCTGCGCGGATGGAATTATAGTAAGCGCATCGGGTGGCATCTCGCCGTTACATTTTTGTTTGGAATTGGTGGGATCTTGCCACGATCCCTCCGCGAGTCGCAAACGGAGCGACTCTCCGGTCGGGATGACAGTCGGCGTGAGTTGAACGCGCGAGAATTTTTCGGACGTGCCATTCTGCTGTAATTACACTTCGAAAATTGTGGAGAGGTGATTCGTGTCGATGTTGATGCGCATTTTGAGTCGCGCGATGGCTGCGACCGCGGCTTGTTATTTGATGCTGGCACTGACGGGAGATAGCGCTTCCGGCGGCTTACGCAAGACCTTGGCGCACACGGCGAATGATGGATGGACTTTGGTGTGGACGGACGAATTTAATGTGGCGGATGGCAGCGCGCCGGACGCTACGAAATGGACGTTTGATCTTGGCGGTGGAGGCTGGGGTAACAAGGAGTTGGAATCCTATACGAAGCGACCGGAGAATGTTCAGATCCAGGGCGGCAACCTGGTGGTAACGGCGCGCAGTGAAAAATACACCGGAGACGATGACATTGCGCGGGAATACACTTCGGCGCGATTGAAGACGCAGAAACTTTTTGCTCAGCCGTACGGGCGCTTCGAAGCGCGGATTAAGATCCCGGCGGGAGAGGGAATGTGGCCGGCGTTCTGGCTGCTTGGCGAAGATATCGGGACGGTGGGCTGGCCGAAGTGCGGCGAGATCGACATCATGGAAAATATCGGCAAGGAGGCGGGCGCGGTGCATGGGTCGCTGCATGGGCCCAGTTCGAGTGGGGCGACCACCAGCCAGACGTCAACGTTTCAACTTCCGGAGGGGCAGAAGTTTGCGGACGATTTTCATGTGTACGCGGTGGAATGGGATCCGCAGGGAGTGAAGTTTTTCGTGGATTCGACGAATTACGCCACGATGACCAAGGAGCAGTGGCCGGCGACGGGGCCGTGGGTGTTCGACCATCCGTTTTTTATTATTCTGAATCTGGCGGTGGGCGGGGATTGGCCGGGACCGCCGGATGCGAAGACGCAATTCCCAAAGCAGATGATTGTCGATTATGTGCGGGTGTACAAAAAGTAGGCAGGCGATTGCCCGCGTAATTGCTTGTAGACGAATGGACGTTCGAAGACTAGACTCTCTCCCTTGGCACGAAGCTGATGACTACGCAGGAACAACGAAAATATCCGCGGGTGAAACCTCCGAAGAGTGTGGTGGTGGCGTGGCAATCCGGGATGCAGCGCGGCGTGTCGTATGTGGAGAGTTTGGGCCTTGGCGGGATGCTGGTGCGGACGAAGACGACCATACCGCTGCGGAGTTTGGTGATTATTCTGTTGGATATGCCGGTGGGGCAGGTGCGTGGACGGGCGATTGTGCGGCGGATTCATGAAGAGAAGGGAATCGCGGTGCAGA
>JBAVNY010000568.1:0-3581 GCA_049691535.1 Candidatus Acidiferrum sp. | reverse complement strand
TCATTTTCGGCTCCGCGCTTGGCTACAGCGCTTACGTCTACATCCTCAAACACAGCACCGCCACCCGTGTCGCCACCTACGCCTTCGTCAATCCGGTGGTTGCGCTCTTCCTGGGATATTTCTTCGGCGGCGAATCGCTCAGCCTGCGCACCATCCTCGCCAGCACCGTGATCCTCACCGCCGTGCTGCTGGTGATCTCCGCTCCACACAGGAATCCCGCCGAGGCGGATGAAGCCTTGCCCGCTCCTGGCGAAGCCTGATTGCATCGCGCCGGCAGCATTCCGATTTGGCGGCGCAAAACGGATAGATCAAACTATAGCGAGAGCGTAGTCTTAGCCAATGAACACCCGTACCAACAAACCGCAGCCAGCCGGCATCATCGCACCGCGACTCGCTGAAGATTTCTGGCAAGCTACATTGCAACGCGATCTCCGCGCCGACGGCCGCTTCGTATTTGCCGTGAGTTCTACGCATATTTACTGTCGACCTTCCTGTCCCGCACGCCGCCCGCTCCGGCAGAACGCCGTTTTCTTCCACACCACCGAGGAAGCCGAAAATAACGGGTATCGCCCGTGCCGCCGCTGCCATCCCGACGAACAAGCCGAAGCTTCCGCACTGGTGAAGCGTGCCGCGGCGCTACTCGCAAATTCCACGACCGAATCGTTTCGTCTCAGTGAACTCGCTGCGCAGCTTAAAACATCCTCAGCCAAACTGCGTCGCGCCTTCCAGCGCACCACCGCGCTTTCTCCACGCGAATTCGCGCAAGCGTTTCGCATCGAACGCTTCAAGAAACTTCTTCGCCAAGGCAGCAGCATTGCCGACGCGCTCTACGAATGTGGTTACGGTTCACCAAGCCGCGTCTACGAAAAAACGCACGCGCAACTGGGCATGACGCCGGCTTCCTATAAGAAAGGGGCACCTGGTATGCAAATCGGATATGCAGTGACGCAAACTTCGTTGGGAAAAGTGCTGGTCGCTTCCACGCAACGCGGCGTTTCCGCCGTTTATCTTGGCGATAACGAGAAGGCGTTAGTAGACGCGTTGCACAAAGAATATCCCCGCGCCTTAATTGAACGCGCCGCCTCGAGCAACGAACGATGGATTCAGGAAATTGTGCGTCGCGTGGAAGGAGATGCTCCCAGCCTCGAATTGCCGCTCGATGTGCAGGCCACGGCGTTTCAGCATCGGGTCTGGAAGGAACTACAGAAGATTCCTCGCGGCACTACTAAAACGTACACGCAAGTCGCCTGCGCCATGGGCAAGCCCACAGCGGTACGTGCCGTCGCTCGCGCCTGCGCCACCAATCCTGTCTCCATTGTTGTGCCGTGCCACCGCGTCATTCGCGGCGATGGTCAACTTGCTGGCTATCGTTGGGGATTGCAACGCAAAGAAAAATTGCTGGAGCGCGAAGCCGCCCGCCCAAAGTCTCTTGCTATGGGGAGTAACAGCTAACCGCGGGGCTTTTCGACTTTCGTGCCTTTGGGCCAATCGGGCTTGAACTTGTTGTCGTTTATCTTCAAGTTCTTCATGACTTTGGTGTAGTGCGAGAGCACGTAATCGCCAGCGCCCGTTTCGTAGAACTTCTGCTGCACCGGCAGCCACGACGCTTCATCCACCCAGATCTGGACTTTGCTGACCTGCTTGCGAAATTCGTCGGACTTTGGCACCAAATCCAGCAACACCGTTTTGTGCCCATCCAATTCTTCTTCGTCGTTTAGGGACACGGTGTAATTGTTCTGCAGCGTTTGCGTGCGGGTGCCAAAGCCCAGCGCCAAATATTGGTCCGCCATCGCGCGATTCTTGCCGATGTTGTATTCCTCCACGCGGCTGATCTTCGGCGTGTAAATGTACAAATTGTCGCCATTGCGCAGAATCGTGCGCGGATCTGGCTTCACGAACTCGATGCGCAACTTCAAATCTTTGCGCACGAAAAGCTGCCCGCTTTCCGTCGAAGTGTCCTGCACCACTGCGGTGTATTTGATGTGCTCGATGTCCGCCGTAAGCGTCTTAAAATCTTCGGCCGAGCGATCCATCATCGAAAGAACATAATCCAGATTGGGTTTGCCCCCAGTCTGTCCCGGTCCCGCAAAAGAAATGCTCCCGAACACAAGAACGCACGTAAAAAAGCCAATAAAACGCAATAGTTTCAAAGCAGCCCCTGCACCCCAAATTTGACCCGAAACCAACCCTTGAAATCGTAGCACATGCGCATCTGCGCCGCGCTTTGTGACTGCAAACTCACCCCGGGTCGGCGGTTGGGGTTGGCCGTGGTTTTAAGCCACGCCACAGCAGCGAGGACGGGTACAGACAAGCCGGCTGACGTGCTCGATTCAATTTTCGACGCACTCTGCCAACAAGCTGTCGAGACGGCCTAGCTGCTGTTCCCACCGTGCTCGAAAATCAACCGGTGGTCGGCAACATGCCCCGCGATTGGCGATTGATGCGCTTTGCTCGGCAGTTTGCGTACTGCGTTCAAACTGGCGAATTCGTACGCGTCCCAATATTGTTATGCTCACAACTCCTCCTCACTTAAAACAAAAATTCTCGTCGGCACTACTTACCTCACTCTTCTTCCATCTCTGCAAGCAGTTCGCCAAGGCGATCGAATCTCTTCTCCCAAATTGCACGGCACTCGTTAATCCATCCTTCTGCCACCGACAGCCCTGCCGAGCCGAGACTGCAGGTGCGCACCCGCCCCACCTTTTCTGTATGCACCAATCCGCTCTGTTCCAGTATCTGCAGGTGTTGCACCACTGCCGCTAGCGTGATGTTCAGGGGCAGCGCCAGGCTCGAAACGGTCAGCGGCCGCTCGCTCAGTTTCTCCACGATCGCGCGCCGCGTGGCATCGCCCAGCGCGTGAAATACCCGGTCGATATTCACTCGTTGCGTGGCCGTGGTCCGGGCCTGCTTGGTGCGCTCTCTCACGAGTTCGCCAATTCCTTCGCCAAGCTATCCAGCAGCTTGCGCCATCCGCCTTCGCGCATCGTCGGCCCGTCCGCTCCCTCAAAGTACGCTCCCTGGTCGGTGAAGATCAGGTCCGTCCCTTTTTCCGTGGGCACTAGTTCGAAGGTCGCCAGCGATGCCGAAATCCGCCGCTCGCCAAGCGTCATCGTATAAGCGAGCACCACGCGGCGATTCGGCACGATGTCCTGATAATTTGTGTGGTTTATCAGCAGCGTGCCCGGGAATGGCGACCCTTCCTTAAAACGCCGCTGGGTACGCTCGTTTCCTCCCACCCGAAAGTCCATCTCGAATTCTTCGACCTCGCTGCTTTCCCCCGCCGCGTACCAGCGACGCTTCTTCTTTGGATCAGCAAGGGCGGCGAATACCCGCTCTGGCGTACTGGGGTACTTGCGCTCGATGACGAAGGTCCCGTGAGTTACAGCAGGTTTCTGTGCGGTCATCATGGTTTTTCCTAGCGAAGTGCATTGGTTAAGTGCTGGCTTAAGTATCGGCGGAAGGCCGGCGATTGTCAAGTGGAAACTTAAGTATTGGTCCAGCCCACCGGACGGCGGACCGCGAACCCCTGATTACAAATTGAACGCGTACAGCAGCAGGCGGGTAATAAAGAGATCCACTAC
>JBAVNY010000567.1:0-3206 GCA_049691535.1 Candidatus Acidiferrum sp. | reverse complement strand
CCGCTCCATGTGCTACGTCACCCTCAGCTACGATCATCGCGTTGTCGATGGCGCCGTCGCCCACCAGTTCCTCCACAAAGTCAAAGAAACCCTGGAGAACTGGTCCGAACCCCTGGTCTAATCCGCTCCACAACATTTCGAACGCAATGAGGCGCATCTTTTTAGCGCCTCATTTTTTTGTGCTCTTCGCATGACGACAGCGCGGAGTTTCTTGTTGTACGATGGCGCCATTAGATGAAATTCGACGCATACAATATCGCGACGGCGTTGCGTTAGCGCCCCTCGAATCCGCCGACACTATCGCCATCGGCAAAACCGGGTAAGAAACACTCGGTTGCAAATAAAATTGGATTTATCGTCTATTTAGGAGTGGGTTCATAATCTCCAAGCGCTCATAGTCCAGTCTTGGAGAACCCATGTTCCGATCCAGAAAAGCACTTTGCCTGTTGGCCGTACCCGTAATGCTGGTAGCGGCAGGCGCACCGCACTCGCAGCAGCCTGGCTTTCATCTTGAGGAAGCGACGATTGACGACGTCCAGCGCTCCATCCGCAGTGGCCAGATCACCTGCCGAGGACTGATCCAACTCTATATCGATCGAGCCAAGGCGTATAACGGCGTGAGCAATATGCTGGTCACCGCCGACGGAAAACCGATTCCACCCACACCGGGTGTAGTTCGCGCAGGCGCGCCGCTAAAATTTCCTACTCAGACGGTAGCGATATCCACTCTGCTGCCGAATTTCGATCAGTATGCTGGCCCGCCGATTGAATTTGGGCGGATGGAATCAACCGCGTCTGATCCAACGGTGCAGCAACAATTCGGCATGACTGTTGGCATTCCCAACGCAGGTCAGCTGAACGCACTCGGCACCATAAATATTCGCGGCGAGCGCTCGGTGACCTGCAAAGGTGATCGCGACCGGCGCCCATCCGACGGGCCGCTGCCACCCGGCTCGCCAGCGGTCTGCGAAGAATTCCGAAAACAACCAGACGCTCTGGAACGCGCCGCCGCACTTGATGCGCACTACGGCACAAATCCTGACTTAGCGAAGATGCCGATGTACTGCGTGGCCTTCACATTCAAAGATTCGTACGACACCAAGGACATGCGCAGCACCGGCGCTGCGGACGCGAACTACGATATCGACTTTCCGGCGCGAGACCAGACCCTGGTCGCACAGCTTCGGCAAAAAGGCGCCATCATTTATGCCAAGACCGCGAACACCGAATACAATGGCCGTCCGGTTCCCGCCATTCGAGGCGCCACTGGCGGAGAGCGAGGTGCCAACCGGCCAACAAAAGTTTTTGTGTCGGTGCAGGGATATCAGCGCAGCACTTGGTCGGGCAATCCAAGTGATGTCTATGACACCACGCGTGCTGCCTCTTTAGGCTCAAGCTCCGGCTCCGGCGTCTCGGTCAGCGCGAATCTTACCACCTGCAGCATTTGTGAAGAAACCAGTATGTCTTGCCGCGGTCCGTCGAATCACAATTCGGTGGCACTGATCTTGCCTCACAAATCGCTAATTTCATATCTTGGCGGCTCCATCGGCGCGGATATTTATCTCGATCGCGCCGGCATCATGTGCCGCAATGTAAAGGACGCTGCAAAAGTTTTGGATGCGCTGAAGGATTCGTCCGAGGGTTACTACGATCGACGCGACATCTTCACCACCGTCCCCAGAACAAGTGTCTTGGGTAAGCCTTACTCCGATAGCGTGGTTTCGTCTGGCGCACCAGGCTCGCTGCGCGGAATGCGTATCGGGATTGTCCGTGAATCGATGGTGACTTTCCCTGGCGTGATGGCCGATGAACCGATTTCGCAAGCCGCGTCGAAAGAAATTCGCGCCATTCTTGGTGACTATCTGGGTGCGACTCTGGTTGAATCGGTGGATCCTCTCTGGCCTGCTGATCCCAGCATGGAAAACATGTCGCCTTCCTACACTCAGGCTTTGGCGCAGCTTGTTCCGGTATTTTTCCCAGATATTTTTTATCGACTACGGGCCGACGGTCAGCCCCAATTTCCGGAATTTGTTGCGAAAATAAAGCCGACCGAGTTTGCTCCGGGTAAGACTTTCGGGACCGGCACCATGAAGCCGATCGATTACTTCGTGGCGCTGGCCGAAGGACGCGTCCCCATTCCCAAAAATCTGAATATTCGGGCGATCGAAGAGGTTGTGGAGTCCAACGCATTCACATTTCACTTCAATCAATACGCTTCACGCCGAGTCGCCGATTGGAAAGAGCGCGGCTTCACGGAGACTTTGACCGATTTCGCTGCACTCAATGCGCGCTCGAAATTCTGGGGTGATGATCAGCGCGCGGCATTTAAGAATTGGGAAGAGATGGATGACATGCGCAATGCTCTCGGCGAACGGCAGGGAATTGATGAGCACATTATGATGCGGGAATTCCTGCGGCGCGTGGAGATGAAAGTCATTTTGGAGAATCACCTCGACGCCGTCGTGCGGCTCCACTATTCCTTGCCACCCGGAAAGATTGGCTTGGCTCCGCAACCGGAACCGCGTGACGATATTCGTGGGGAACTCCGCATGGGACCATTCGCCGGTGTCACCGAAGTTCTAATTCCCGCCGGCTATGTGCAAACGGTTTACGATCCGGTTTTTGTATTGAGCCCCGACAAGAAGCGCTACATTCCGACCAACAACAACACGCCTACGACTCTGCCACCACCCGGCCTGCCGTTCTCGCTGGTCTTCCGTGAAGAACCTGGCAAAGAAGATGTGATTTTGAAAATAGCTGCAGCCTATGAGGCGGCTTCCAAACGCCGCATCCCTCCACCTCAGTTTGGGCCGGTGCCAGGTGAGCCATAAAAAGCTTAGCCTGAATTGGTGGCTCAGCGCGCAGAGTTACTTACCGTAGGCGGGCCACGAGCCGATCCAAAAACTCGGTCTGGCCTTTCAAAATGCGCTTACGGGCATCGCCGAGCGTAAACCAATCCGCCCGATCTACCTCCGGAAACTCCTGTTGCTGTCCCGACTTCGGCGGCCATTCCATCGTGAAGGTATTACTGCGTATCTCCTCCGGCGAACAATCTCCTTCGAACGCCCAGGCGGTAATTATTTTCCCACTCGGCTGCTTGATCGCGCCGAGTTCTATGAATTTTCCGCCTGGCGTGAATCCTGTCTCCTCTTGGAATTCTCGCTTTGCCGCATCCAGCGGTTCTTCGCCTTCCGCATACTCACCCT
>JBAVNY010000566.1:0-6501 GCA_049691535.1 Candidatus Acidiferrum sp. | reverse complement strand
CTGATCCCCGTCGCAGTTTCCCCAGTAACACGAATCGTGCCAATCACACGTTGCAATCTTACGCAGGTTGATGGCTTGTATTGCACCGGGATCAAGCAAGGTCGAAGCGATCTAGGTTCATCACCTTGGTCCAGGCCGCCACGAAGTCTTTAATGAACTTTTGCTGCGAGTCGGCGCAGGCATAGACTTCCGCGAAGGCGCGCAGCTGCGAGTGCGAACCGTAGATAAGGTCGACACGGGTTGCGGTCCACTTGAGTTCGTTGGTCTTGCGGTCGTGGCCTTCGTAGAGGTCTCCGGAGCCATTGGATTTGCTGGAAGGCAGCCATTGCGTGCCCATGTCGAGGAGGTTGACGAAGAAGTCGTTGGTCAAAGTTTGCGGACGCTTGGTGAAGACGCCGTAGGTGGACTTCGCGGTATTTGCACCGAGGACGCGGAGGCCGCCGACGAGAACGGTCATTTCCGGGGCGGTGAGTTTCAGCAGTTGAGCCTTATCGACGAGCAACTCCTCGGGCGACAAGCGCTGCTTGCCGTTGACGTAGTTGCGGAAACCATCGGCCTTGGGTTCGAGCGGTTCGAACGCTTCGACGTCGGTGTGTTCTTGCGACGCGTCCATGCGCCCCGGAGTAAAGGGAATGTTCACGTTGTGCCCCGCGGCCTGCGCGGCTTTCTCGATCGCGGCATCGCCACCGAGCACGATGAGGTCGGCGAGCGAAACCTTTTTCCCGCCTGATGCAGAAGAGTTGAACTCCTTCTGGATTGCTTCGAACTTCTGCAGCACCTTGGCCAGCTGAGCCGGTTCGTTGACGGCCCAGTCTTTTTGCGGCTCCAATCGAACACGAGCGCCGTTCGCTCCACCGCGCTTATCAGAGCCGCGGAAGGTCGAGGCGGAGGCCCAAGCGGTCGAGACCAGTTCGGAAACCGACAAGCCGGAGGCGAGAATCTTCGCTTTCAGCGCGGCAATATCCTGAGCACTGAGCAGCGGATGATTCACAGCGGGGATTGGATCCTGCCACGACAGTGTTTCCTTGGGAACCAGCGGGCCGAGATAACGCACGATAGGGCCCATGTCGCGGTGGGTGAGCTTGAACCAGGCGCGGGCAAACGCATCTGCGAACTGATCGGGATGCTGGTAGAAACGACGGGAGATTTTTTCGTATGCCGGATCGAAGCGAAGCGCCAAGTCTGTGGTCAGCATGGTTGGAGCGTGGCGCTTGGAGGGATCGTGGGCATCGGGAATTTTTCCGGCACCTGCGCCATTCTTCGGAGTCCACTGGTGTGCACCAGCGGGGCTCTTGGTGAGTTCCCAGTCGTAATTGAAAAGGTTCTCGAAGAAATTGTTGCTCCACTTGGTGGGGGTCTCGCTCCAAATCACTTCCAAGCCGCTGGTGATGGCGTCGTCTCCTTTACCGGACCGATATTTGCTCCTCCAGCCAAGGCCCTGCTCTTCAATGCCGGCCGCTTCGGGGTCGGGGCCCACATTCGCCGCTTCGCCGGCTCCGTGGGTTTTACCAAAGGTGTGGCCGCCCGCAATCAGCGCAACCGTTTCTTCATCGTTCATGGCCATGCGTCGGAAGGTTTCGCGAATGTCGGTGGCAGCGGCGATGGGATCGGGCTTGCCGTTGGGCCCTTCGGGATTGACGTAGATGAGACCCATTTGGACGGCACCAAGCGGACTCTGCAGAGCACGGTCGTCGCTGTAGCGCTCGTCGCCAAGCCACTTGTTTTCCGGACCCCAGTACATCTCTTCAGGCTCCCAAACATCGGCGCGCCCGCCGGCAAAGCCGAAGGTTTTGAAGCCCATCGACTCCAGAGCAACGGTGCCAGCCAGAATCATGAGGTCGGCCCAAGAGATTTTCTGGCCGTACTTCTGCTTAATCGGCCAGAGCAAACGTCGCGCTTTGTCGAGGTTGACGTTGTCGGGCCAACTGTTGAGCGGCGCGAAGCGTTGCTGGCCCGCGCCGGCACCGCCGCGACCATCGGCAATGCGGTAGGTGCCGGCGCTGTGCCAAGCCATGCGGATGAAGAGGCCGCCGTAGTGACCAAAGTCAGCGGGCCACCAATCCTGCGAGTCGGTCATCAAGGCATGCAGGTCCTTTATTACCGCATGGAGATCGAGAGTCTGGAATTCCTTGGCATAGTTGAATTCCTTGTGCATGGGATTGGAGAGTGCAGAATGCTGGTGAAGAATCTGAACGTCCAACTGGTTGGGCCACCAATCCCGGTTGGTACGCGTGGTGGCGGCTTGCGCAAACGGGCATTCGGCTTCCGTCGATCCTGCTGCTGAGCTAGTAAGTTCTTTTTCCATGTGTGCACCTTTCTTCTCTTCAAAATGTTCAAAAAATTGTGACCAGCCGGGAAACTCCAATTTACTTTCGCGTTTGCGCAATCGCCGGTGGCCACACGGTGAAACGCGCCACGCTTTCGAGCGCTAACGGGAAGCTTGCCGTGGAGCGCAGTTGGTACAGAGCCCGCGGAAGATAAGTTCACACTCGCGAAGAATGCGCTTGCCGAGAGTGCGGGAAGCGGGCTTGGACACGTCGTACCACTTCATGTCTTCCACAGTGCCACAACGATCGCAAATGAAGTGGTGATGGCGGACACCTTTGGCATCGAAGCGAGCGGCACGGCCTTCGACGGCCACTTCACGGACCAAGCCAGCCTGCACCAGGTCCCGCAGATTGTTATAGGTGGTGGCCCGGGAAGAGCGCGGGTCGAGGCGATTGACGGCTTTGTAAATTTCCGCAGCCGTAGGATGGCGGTTGCATTCCATCAAGAAGGCCATGACGGCATAGCGCTGCGGCGTACAGCGCAAACCGCCGTCCTCCAAAGAACGCTTGATGAGCTCGGCATCCATCATAGATTGGAATATATCTAATGTGAAAGTTTGTCAAGAGTGTCGTGGAGGCGATCCTGACTTTGTATCACACTGCAGTGCGCATCGGACGCAAGTCGGTGCCGGGGCATTCGGTGCGTGTGGAAAAGAAAACGGAGCTTAACGCAGAGACGCAGAGGGCGCAAAGGAAGGCGAAGAGACAACGGAGGTTGGAGAGACGTAAGAGAAGAGCTTGGCAGACTGTGATTGGGAGTGTTGCCGGCTGGAAGCCGGCGCTACGGAGCGGGCGTGGGGGGGCACAAGCGCGGCGGACGAGGGATTGTGCATGGGTTGGGGAAGGCCTCAGGCCTGAAGGCCTGAGCTACAGGTTTGGGTTGCGCGTCTGACGACGCTCGGTGTGAAGAGTGGGGCACGATGTATCGTGCCCCTACGGAGTTTGGGATGCAGAGTTGGGCTTGACAGATGCATAACTGTGAGGTTATGAATAGGCATGGTTGCGAATTCGCGCGAGGTGTTCATGGCGCTTGCGGATCCTACGCGGCGGGGGCTGCTTGAGCGGCTTAGCCGTGAAGGGGAGTTGACGGTGCGGGCGTTGACGGAGCGCTCGGGGGTATCGCAGCCGGCGGTGTCGAAGCACCTGAGAGTTTTGAAGCACACGGGACTGGTGAAGGGGCGGCATAAGGGGCGGCAGACGCATTACAGAGTTCGTCCGCGAGGACTTGCGCCGCTGGTGGATTGGCTGAATTTCTACAGCAGGTTCTGGGCAGAGCGAATTGATCGGCTGGAAGAACTGCTGAAAAGGATGGAGCAATGAGTACGGAGACGACGCGATCGGTGGTGATTGAACGGGAGATGGCGCATCCGCCGGAGAAAGTCTGGCGGGCGCTCACGCAGAGCTCGTTGCTGGAGGAGTGGCTGATGAAGAATGATTTTCAGCCGGTAGTGGGTCACCGATTTAGTTTTCGCGCAGACTGGGGCGCTGTGGAGGGTCAGGTTTTGGCTGTGGAGCCGAACAAAATGCTTTCTTACGGGTGGGCGGCGTTTGGACTGGAGAGTGTGGTCACGTGGACGCTGACGCCAACGAGCACGGGGACGCTCCTGCGGATGGAGCACTCGGGATTTCGGGCGGATCAGCAGCAGGCTTACCAGGGTGCCAAGTATGGGTGGCAGGGATTTTTGGCGGCCTTGGACAAGGTGTTGGCGCGGGCGGACTAATTTCTGGCGGCAGGCCTAGGGCATGCGGTGACGTGAGAGTGCGGCGCATCAGGCGACGAGGAATGTGTGGAAGTGTTGCCACGATCCCACCGCTGCGCGTCGCAAAGGGCGCGACGTTCCGGTCGGGATGACAATTGTCGAGTCGTGAAGGGCACAGGCAGAAGAAAAGGATAACGCGGAGACGGAGAGTACGCGGAGGAGCGCAGAGGGGCTCCGGCGGTCTAACGGAAAAGAATTGGAGGTGAAGAGTAATGAATGCATCGGAACGGATTAACGAACTGATCGCGGGACTTACCGACTGGCGGGGCAAAACGTTGGCTAGTGTTCGGAAGAGCATCCTTACGGCCGACCGGGAGATCATCGAGGAATGGAAGTGGATGGGAAGCCCGGTATGGTCACGCGACGGGATTATTGCGGTAGGAAATGCGCATAAAGATAAGGTGAAGGTTACGTTTGCGCACGGGGCGCAACTTTCAGATCCTGACAAGATTTTTAACGCGGGACTGGGAGGGAATGCTTGGCGGGCGATCGATTTGTTTGAGGGGGATAGGATCGATGAGCGTGCGCTGAAGAATCTGGTGCGGGCTGCGGTTGAGTACAATCGGATGAAGGTGAAGAAGAAGGCGGTTGCGGGTGGTCGGAAAAAGGGGCGTAGAGCTGGGAAGTGAGGGAGTTGGCAGTGGTCTTCGTTTGTTGAGAGTTCCCTTTTGTTTGGGTGTTGTGCGCAGCGATCGGTTGGCGTGGGGTTGGGAAAGGCCTCAGGCCTGAAGGCCTGAGCTACAGGGTTGGGACTCTAGCGGTTAAGGAGAGAAACAATGGAAACGCGAAGACTGGGAAAAAGCAATTTGGAAGTATCGGAGCTGGGCTTGGGGTGCATGGGACTGAGTTTTGGCCTGGGGCCGGCGGTGGATAAGAAGGATGGGATCGCGCTGATTCGGGCGGCGGTGGAACGCGGGGTGACATTTTTTGATACGGCGGAAATTTATGGGCCGTATACCAACGAAGAGTTGGTGGGCGAAGCGCTGGAACCATTTCGCGGGCGGGTGAAGATTGCGACGAAGTTCGGATTCAAAATTGATCCGGCGACGGGGAAACAAGCGGGATTGGACAGCCGGCCGGCGCACATCAAGGAGGTGGCGGAGGCGTCGCTGAAGCGCTTGCGGACGGATGTGATTGATTTATTTTATCAGCATCGCGTGGACCCGAATGTGCCGATTGAAGAGGTGGCCGGAGCGGTGAAGGATTTGATTCAGCAAGGAAAGGTGAAGCACTTTGGGCTTTCGGAGGCGGGTGTGCAGACGATCCGACGCGCAAACGCGGTTCAGCCGGTAACGGCGTTGCAGAGCGAATATTCGCTGTGGTGGAGAGAACCGGAGAAGGAAGTGATACCGACACTGGAAGAATTGGGAATCGGATTTGTGCCGTTCAGTCCACTGGGGAAAGGATTTTTGACGGGAAAGATCAGCGAAGATACGCAGTTTGATAAAAACGATTTTCGCAACATCGTGCCGCGTTTTTCGCCGGAGAACCGGAAAGCGAATCAGGCGTTTGTGGAGTTGCTTAGTCGAGTGGCGCAACAGAAGAAAGCGACACCGGCGCAGATTGCGTTGGCGTGGCTGCTGGCGCAGAAACCGTGGATCGTGCCGATTCCGGGTACGACGAAGCTGCATCGGCTGGAAGAAAATCTCGGGGCGGTTGATGTGAAACTTTCGGCTGAGGAGCTGAGCGAATTGGATAGCGCGTCGACGAAGATACCGGCGCAAGGGGCGCGGTATCCGGAGGAGTTGCAGAAGATGGTGGGACGCTGACGGGATGCGGGAAGAGCACAGACTGGAATGGCTGTGGCACGGGTGAAGGAGCACCAAGTACTTTGGTCCGTGCTGAGCCGGCTGGCAGCCAGCGCTACAGATCGGTGCGTGAAGGTCTGGAGATTGTTGAGGAGCACAGCGAGGAATGGCTGTGCTACAAGTTTCTTGGGCCGGCGCGATGCCGGCGCTACGGATGCTACAGGATGGCGGTTAGGCGGAGTTGGAGGCGGCTTTGGATTGCTGGGGGTGGATGGGGACGCTGATTTCTACGGTGGTGCCTTCGGCGCCGGAGCGAATGTCGAACTGGCCGCGTATCTCACGGATGCGTTCGCGCATGCCGGCGATCCCTACGCCGGCCAATTGATTGCCAGACCACAATTCAGACATTAATTGTGGGGAAATGCCGCGACCGTGATCATGAATCTGTACCGTGACGCTGTTTGGAAATTCCTTGATGCAAATTTGCGCGACGCGACTTCCAGAGTGGCGGTGAATGTTGCCGAGGCTCTGCTGAATAACGCGAAAGATGGTGGTTTCAATGTCGGGAGAGAGGCGCGGCAAATCATCTGGAATATCGACATCGACCTGGATACCGCTGCGCTGCGAGAAGCCTTCAATATAGGAAAGCAACGCGGAGTGCAGACC
>JBAVNY010000565.1:0-5806 GCA_049691535.1 Candidatus Acidiferrum sp. | reverse complement strand
CTCCAACACGGCGCCCACTACCTCCACCTCGAAGTCACCCACGGCAATCCCGCCATCGACCTCTACCGCCGCCGTGACTTCCAAGACCACCACCGCTACTTAATGACCAAGCCCCTCACCGCGCCTCTGTAGCGGCGACCTTCAGGTGGCCATCCAAGCCACATATCGACATCAAGCCCTATCGCTCACTAACCAAGTAGAACCCGCCGCCTCCCCGCCCAGTCACCCTCTCCTCTAACTACGCATTAGGCACACCACTACCCCCAAACCGTTGACGCCCCACCCCGCTCCTCTCACAATGACAAAAGGGGAGAAACCTTCGCAAACGCCCTGAAAACAAGCATGTCACCTGAACCCAACCCGGTTGAACAGGCTGTCGCCCGCGCTCTTCGCGACAATCTCGAGCATCTCCAGCGCAATTCCGAAGAACTGACCCAGGCCGTCAACGACGTCGTTGCCGCCTGCTCCAGCACTCGCCCCACCAACGCGCTTCCTCCCATGCTTCGCGCCCAGACCTCTGCCGCCTCCCTCTCTGCCTCACTGGAAGTTTTGTCGCGCTTCATCGCCATGGCTTTGCAGCCCGGCCCGCGCAGCCCGCTCGAAGACAAAATTACTCAAGCCATTGGCAGCTTCGCCCCGGAACCGCCCCCAGCTTCTGCACGTCCCGCTCCCAGCGTCCCTGCACCGCAAGCGCAAGCCCCTGCGCCAGCTCCCGTAGCTGCGGCACCACCACCTCCTTCACCAGTTCCTGCATTCGTGCCCGAGCCTGTTGTAGAATCATTCGTAACCGCGGAATCTCAATCAGCGCAAGCTTCGCTCGATTCCGCCGCCGATACCGAATTTGATATCAACCAGTTGACTCCTGAGGAACAGGAGCTTCATCGCCGCGCAAATCGCGTGGCCAAAGTTTCGATGCAGGATATTAAAATGTTACGGCCCGAGCAGGTGAAGCAAGGCCGCGATCACAAAGATATCTGCATCCGATTGAAAGACGACATTGAGAAAGCTCATCGAGAATACGATCGTAGATTTAAGCCCATCATGGACCACCCAGTGGACTACTTTTACCGCTGGATGGTCGAAATTCTTGCAGAAGGCGACGTTTCGGCCCTCGGCGATTATCCCTACGCAATCGCCAGTAAATCGCGCTAGCGTTTTCGCCCGTCACGCGCGCGTCCCATTCTCCGGCACACTCGCGTTCGCCCTCATCCTTGGCTTCACGCTCTTCGCGTTCGCGCTCGATTCTTCCGCGCAGACTCACAAAAAAAAGAAGCCCGTTCATCCCAAGTCGCCTGCATGTCTCGCTGGCTGCAAGCCCGATATTTCTTCGCCTGCGCTCGACTCCGATACGCCCGAAGATGCCGCCGCGCAAAAAGAACTTGCTCCACTCGCTCGTGATCTGCACCTCAACATTCCCGGCTCCTACGACAAGGTCGCGGCCTTCGCCAACAAGCACGCCTCCAGCGTCTGGGGACAGCGCGCTGCTCTCGCCCTCGGCTACGACGATTATTCCAAGGGACACTTTCCTCAATCCATGCCCTGGTTTCAGAAAGCCAAGCCTGATCCGCTGCTCCTCGAATACACCCTGTTCTGGACCGCGCAAGCCGAACACGGTCTTCATCGCGCCGCCGACTCCGCTCGCGATTTCGCCACAGTTTTGCAGGATTATCCCGCCATCGCTTTTAAAGAACAGCTTCTCGAAGCTTACGTTCCCGTGCTTCTCGAAACCGGCCACCCTCAGGAAGCGCTCGACGTGCTCGCCACCTACGCAGGAGTTGCGTCCCGTCCTGTTTTGCTTCTCACTCGCGCTCGCGCCAATGAAGCCGCTCACAAAGCCGTGCCCGCCGCGAAAGATTATCAAGCCCTCTTCTACAAATTTCCGCTTGCCGACGAAGCCCGCGACGCGCAAACTGCCCTCACTCGTTTGAACAAGCAGCTTCGCAGCGAATTTCCTTACGCCACCGCTGAGTTACAGGATCAACGCGCGCAAGCCTTCTACGACGCCCACAAATATCGTGAAGCGCGAACCGAATACGAAAAATTGGCCAGCATGCTGAAAGATCCCGCCAATCCCACTCGCCAGCGCGCGCTCGTTCGCGCCGCCGAATGTCGCCAGCATCCCAAGCAGGATCCGCGCTTGCTTGCTTCCTTGAAAATTACCGACCCCGAGGCTGAAGCGGAACGCCTTTACGCCTTGTCGCAAGCGCAGCGTAGCGCCAAGAACGAAGTCGAAATGTTAACCGCTGTCGAAACCGTCTCCAGCAAATATCCGCAAAGCCGCTACGCCGAAGACGCGTTGATGTCCGCGGGAAATTATTATTGGGTGCAACTCGATCGTCCCAAAGCCGTCAACTTTTATCAGCGCGTCCTCGACGCCTATCCTTCCGGCAAGAACGCCTATAACGCCGAATGGCGCATTGCCTGGGTCGCCTATCTCGAACGTCAGCCCTACGCCGGCGATAAAATCACCAATTTCCTGCGCAAATATCCCAATACCGGCGGCGCCGTGAACGCTCTCTATTGGCTCGGACGCGATGCCGAGCGCAGCGGCAATCCCGGCCATGCCCGCAGTTACTTCAAAAAAGCCGTCGACCGTTTTCCCACCACCTACTTCGGTGACGCTGCTCAATTACATCTCGAAAAATTAGGACCGGGTGATGAAGACCCTCCCGATTTTCTCGCGCAGCTTCCTGCCGCTCCGCCGCTGCGTCCCTTTGATGAGCCGATTTCTCCCACCGTTCTCGATCGTTGGAATCGCGCGCAAGCTCTTCGCACTATCGCTTTCGATGCCTCCGCCGAACTCGAACTCAAAGCTGCCTACGCCGCCACTGCCTCTCCGCGCTTTCTCGTTGAAGCCGCGCAAGCCGCTTTCGATCAGGGCCATTTCGCCACCGGCATGAACTATGGTCGCCAGGCCGTTCCCAATTTCGATTCCCGTAAATTTTCTGAAGTTCCACCACAGGTATGGAAAGTTTTGTTCCCGCTTCCGTATGAAACCACACTCCGTCGTGAAGCCGAGCGCAACGGTTTTGATCCCATGTTCGCCGCCGGACTCATTCGCCAGGAATCCACCTTCCAGGCCGACGCCGTCTCTCACGCCAATGCCATTGGCTTGATGCAGATTCTTCCCAAGACCGGTCGTATCCTCGCCAAGCAGCGCAAGGTGCGCTATACCCGCACCACTCTTTTCGATCCCACTCTCAACATCGAACTCGGCATGCTCTACATTTCCGACCTCGAGCATTCCACTGGCGCGCCCGAGTACGCTGCCGCCGCCTACAATGCCGGTGAAGATCGCATCGCCCTCTGGAAAGCCGAACGCACCTACGACGAAATTCCCGAGCTCGTCGAATCCATCCCCTTCACCGAAACTCGCGAGTACGTTCAGATCGTAGTCCGCAACGCCAGCCTCTACCGCAAGCTCTACCCCGACACTCCCAAAACCAGCGTGGCCTCCGCCGCCATAGCCCACTCCCGCTAACCTCCAGCCCGATGTTAACGTGATGTCAGCGTCCCCTCCCGTAAGCACAGCCATTCATTCCTCGCTGTGCTCTTCGATTCCCGCATCCCTCACCCGCTCCTGACCCTGGCCCACTCGTGTAGGTTCGTGGCTTTAGCCACGCACCCGCATTCAAACCAGCAGCCCCCCCGTCATTCCGAGTGGAGTCTTGACGCCACTACCCAAGTCAATTCCATCCATAGCATAGCCATTCCAGGCTCTGCGCTTTTCTGAGTGCCGACTCGGGCTCACAACTTTCGTCCATTAAGTCTAATCCATACAGCAACATACAAGGATGTGCAAAACTCCACAAAATTCCTCTTGCAATCGTCATAGTGTTGTAGTTATGTATATCACTATGTGGCGCCAAACTCCCTCAGAGTTCCGCCGCACGCGAGAAATCTTTAAGGAGAATTCACCATGAAATTCCTTCGACTAACGTTGCCCGTCGTCGCTCTGCTGTCCCTTTCGACTCTTGCCTTCGCCCAGACCGATACCGAGAAACCTCCCACGAACTCAGAGAAATCTTTCACCCAACTGAAATCTCTCGCCGGCACCTGGGAAGGCCGCGTCACCACCACTCCACCCATGGAAGAGATGGGAAACATGGCCCAACTGCAGGTCACCCTGCGCGTCACCTCCCGCGGCAATTCGCTGGTGCACGAAATGAAAGCCACAGGACAACCGGATGATCCGGCTAAGTACGACCATCCCGTCACCATGTTTTATCTGGACAACGACCGCTTGCTGCTCACCCATTATTGCGACGCCGGCAATCGCCCCCGCATGGTTGCACGCACCTCACCGGACGGCAAAACCATCGAGTTCGACTTCATCGATCTGTCGGGCGGTACCGAGCACGGCCACATGCATCACGCCGTCTTCACCGTTATCGACGCTAACCATCACACCGAGGACTGGACCTACATGATGCCCGGTGACAAACCAATGCGCGCGCACTTTGACCTGACCCGTGCAAAATAACGGGGCGGCCGCTCTTTTGAAAATGGTCAGGAAACCTCATGGACCGTGAGTGGAATGACAGTCAGCCAATTTATCGCCAGATCCGCGATCGCGTCGTCGCCATGATTCTCGACGATGTGCTCAAGGAAGGTGATCCATTGCCCTCGGTGCGCAATGTGGCCGCCGAGTATCGTGTCAATCCGCTCACGGTCCTGAAGGCCTACCAGCAACTCGTCGATGAACTGCTCGTCGAAAGCAAGCGAGGTCGCGGCATGTTCATCAACGCCGGCGCGCGCCAATTGCTGCTGCAAAGCGAACGTCAGAGATTTCTCGCCGAAGAGTGGCCCAAAGTTTCCGCAACCATTCAGCGCCTCGGTCTCACCCCGCAAGAACTCCTAGACGCGGCCGGAAATCCGCCATCCGCAAATCCCGCTCACGAACCTGCAAAGCAAGAAGAGGAGCCCAACTCATGACCGTCATCGAAGCTCGCGGACTCCGCAAGACCTTCGGCAAAACCGTCGCCGTCGACGGCATCAACTTGCACGTCGACGAAGGTCGCATCCTAGGTCTTATCGGCCCCAACGGAGCAGGGAAGAGCACCGCGCTCAACGCCATCCTCGGCCTCACTCAATATCAGGGCGAACTTCGCGTTCTTGGCCGCGAACCCTGGACCGAACGCGAGTTGCTTATGCGCGATGTTTGCTTCATCGCCGACGTCGCCGTGCTCCCACGCTGGTTACTCGTTTCCCAAGCACTCGACTATGTCGAAGGAGTGCATCCCCGATTCGATCGCGCCAAAGCGGAAAGTTTTCTCGCCAAGACCGATATCGAGCCCACCAGCAAAGTTCGCGAATTATCCAAAGGCATGGTCACCCAACTCCACCTCGCTCTGGTCATGGCCATTGACGCCCGTTTGCTCGTCCTCGACGAGCCCACTCTCGGCCTCGACATTCTCTATCGCAAACAGTTTTACGATTCGCTGCTCAACGATTACTTCGACCGCAGCCGCACTATCCTCGTCACCACTCACCAGGTCGACGAGCTTCAGCACGTGCTCACCGATCTCATGTTCATCAATCGCGGCCGCATCGTCCTCTCCTGCACCATGGAAGAGTTCGAATCCCGCTATCTCGAAGTCGCCGTGCTTCCCGATAAACTCGCTGCCGCCCGCGCTCTAAAACCGATTCACGAACGCCAGGTCCTCGGCCGCAGCATTCTTTTGTTCGACGGCGTCGATCGCCAGCAACTCGCCGCGCTCGGCGATGTCCGCACCCCCACCATTGCCGATCTGTTCGTTGCCGTGATGGGCAATCCCGCCGCTCAAGCTCAAGCACAAACACAAGG
>JBAVNY010000564.1:0-3708 GCA_049691535.1 Candidatus Acidiferrum sp. | reverse complement strand
TCGATCTCACGGCGGCGCGCCGCGTCCAGCAACTTTTCCCGCAGTAGCCGTTGCGCAGCGCCGGAACCGACCTCCTTCACTTGCAGAGCGATTGTCCAGCCCCGCCGGGCGACATATTCGCGCAGAGCGCGGATCTGCAAGGGGATGGTGTGTTGGTCGAATGTGGAAACACGAGCGTAGAGGCCAACGCGAAACATTTTCGGATGTTTCCGTCGCTGGCCAAAAACCCGGGGTGATGGTGCCTGCTCAGAGGCCTGTTTGGCGGCCATTTCGGAGTGTCTCTTCCGCATGGCCGTATACTATCCTTTCCGGCCATGTAGGGTTTATGATAATCCAACCCGCGCCAGCGTCTCAGCGTAATTCCAGGGCATCCACCCCGATGGGTTGGATGCCAGCTCAGTGGGATGCTTCTGCAACTCGGTGAGGTAATCGAAGGGATTGGCATTCGATAGCTCGCAGGTATGGATCAGGCTCATGAACAGGTCGCCGGCTTCGGCCCCGTGCAGCGTGCGATAGAACAACGCGTTCTTGCGATGCAACACGGCACGTTTGAGCGCGCGTTCGCAAACATTGTTATCCAGTGGTGCGCCGGCTTCCCGGAGAAAAGCCGTCAGCCCTTTCCAGTGGCGCAGTAAGTAAGTGATGGCTTTGCCCAGGCCCGAGTTTGGTTCCACTCGCTTCAGTGCAAATTGCGCTTCCAGCCACTGCTGCAGCTGCTGCATCACCGGCCCGCTGTGCTGTTGATGAAACTCGAGACGCTCCGCTGGCGTAAGTTTTCCCGCGCGCGTCTCCGCATCGTTTTTATATACGTCGCCCAGCATCTCGAGAACATAGCGGCATTGTTCTGGGAAGTTCGCGGCTACCTCGACAAACTGTCGTCTTCCGTGCGCCAGACAGTTGGCCAGCAGGATCTCGGCGCCGTCACTCAGTTTGGGCGTATTGCGTGATAGTGCATCACACATCTGAATGGGTACACCAAGCTCCGCTACGCGGTGTTGCAATACGTCGCGCAGATTCTCACCCGCGTGCTGGCGCCCGGTGAAGTACAGCGCGATCTTTTGCCCTTGCTGGGTGGACACGATGCCGGACGTAAACACACCGGTGCGTTCGTCGGATGGCTCGCGCGCCAGACGCAGCACGCGCATGCTGGTGTCGTCGTTGTGCAGCACTTCGCCTTGCGCCGCTTGCCGGATGAGTTCGTCACGCGCGGCTTTGATCAGCTCCGCCGCTTCTTCCACGATCTCCCACTGCGTGGAAGCCGGCAACGGGATCCCCAGTAAATGTTCCAGCTTTTCCAAACGATAAAACGGCATTCCGCTGCCATACTTCAGCAGTGCGATCATGGCCGCCGTGGTCGCGTCATACTTTTCCGGACCCACGCCTTCCGGCTCTTGCGCGGTAAACACTTCGCCGCACAGATTGCAACGCAGCCGGTCTAGTTCGTACACCGTTGCCGCCAGCGGCGCTTGTCCCACGATTCTCACCAGCGTCCGAGGTTCTTTCTGTGGGTAAACTTTGCCTTTTTCACAGCCCGGACATGCGTCTCCGGCGTGTAGCTCCGGATGCGGAACGGCGACTTTCTGCGCGCCAGTGTAGGACGAAGATCCGTTGCGCCCGTGGCCTGGCGTTTTGTCAGAAGGCGGCTCCGAATCATTTTCGAGCGCAGGCGTTTCTGGCTGTTCCAAAACGTTCTTGGTCTTTTCCGTGCTGCGGGGCTTCGCCAGCATCCCGGCCAACGCGTGCAGCGCGCTCTTGAGCTTGTCGTAATCCGGTTCGCTCAACGGGGCTTCGCGCGCTTGATCCAGCACCCGGTCCAGCTCTTCCAGATTCACATCCACTCGCGGGCGTTTCATTGTTGAAGCAGCTCCCGAAACTTGCGATGCAGTGGCAAGCCCAGCATCTGCTTCACCGGCCGTGTCCGCTCGCTGGTCGGCGCGCGATGTCCGCGGCCGGACGTCGAGCCGATTACCTGCCAGTTGGCCGCGCGATAACACGTCCCACGAAAACGCGAGGTATCCACGAAGGTTTCCAACCAATAAACAGGATGCGCGTAGAGCCGCTGCCAGTCTTGCGGAACACGCTTCGCCATGCGTCCCAGAAGGTGCGAAGCCAGATGATCTACGCGCACCCACGGCAGAATCAGAAAGCGCGTGTTGTAGGCCAGCAAGTGCACATTGCGTTGGCGCGCTTCGTCGCTCCAACCAATGTAGCCGTCCCGCAGCTTGAGATGCCGCGGTGCACTCGACCAAGCCAGGCACCCGATCGCTTGCCCGTTGGCTTTCACCAGGTACTTCAGATGTTCGCCTACCGGCTGTTCATAGCCGAGATAGTGATACTGCTCCAGCAGGCTGTTGAAGCATGCTTCTTCCGGCGTGCGCCGTACTTGCACAATCTCAAGCGGAGTGATGCTGTGAAGCGGTCCGCGGACCGGACGGTTGTCGGGAATCATGGGCTCGGGCCGCTCGCGCTCCGCCAAACGATTCCGCACTTTGCGGCGTACTGGCGGCAACTGGATCTCGCCTGCGCGATCGAGTGTTAACAGCAAACCGCGGCACACCATGTCGCGCAACGCGCCGTTGGCTTGCTTCCACTGCCAGGCTTCGCAGAGTTGCCGCGACAGCTTCCAGCGGCTGAGCCCGGGATGATCTCGAATCAGTTTCCGGATGAAGAGGATCTCTTCGCTGGTGATGTCCCGGCTGCGGTAGCGATGGGTGGCCATCTCATCGGTAGTGTGCCAGAAAACCTTTCAGAACGCAAGTAGAAAATGACCGGCTTACACTTTGCGCCACACCGGTGCGGCATCCACGTCGGGGTTACCAGCCGCGAACAGCACCTGCGCTTGATGCACGCGCAGCGCTCGAGTGGGTTCCTCGGCTCCTTCTTCGGCCACCTGTGGCCACCAGCGAAAGCGTCCTTTGGACAGGCGCTTGGTCGCCAACCAAAATCCCTGCCCGTCGTAGACCAACACTTTTATAGAGGTCGCCCGGCGGCTGCGGAACACAAACAGGCAACCCGAAAACGGATCGGCATTGAGCTTGGCCCGGCACAACTCGGCCAGCGAGTCGATGCCCTTGCGGAAATCCACGGCTTCCACTGCCACTAAAATCCGCATCTGCGGAGTAATCTGCAGCATTGCCTATGCGGCGGCAAACGCGCGGATCAGCTCCGCCAGTTCGCTGGCTTGCATGCCCTTCAGCTCCAGCCGCAGCTTCGCACCCCGCGGCGATTCTACTTCCACCAAACAACTCGTCTCGCCACGATGCAAAGTCGCACCGGTAGTCTGCGCCAGCAGTTCCACGAACGCGGGCGCTGTGCTCTCTGTTCTGCCAACTTGACGCTGCCGTCGAGGTTTACGCGCCTTGACCTGCGCGCCAGGCTCGAATCGATCCGTCCACTTCTGTAGACTCGGCCGATCCACATCCAGCACCCGCGCGGTTGCTTCAACCCCGTCCCGCCTCGCCAGTTTCGCCGCTGCCGCCCACAACTCCTCCGGCAGTCGCGATCTCACCGGATGCGTACTGCGAAACTCTGCAAACCGCCGCCCCAACTGCTCCACATCCTCGCGATGGCTTGCCGATCCTTCCGTCATGCCGCCAGGCCTCCCGCCCTCGACACAACCTATCAGCCAAGCTCAACCGCAGTCACGCATGCTTACCGGAAACTCACGGCCTTCGTAGCGCACGCGCATCAGGACCTGGCTGATCCTGG
>JBAVNY010000563.1:0-2734 GCA_049691535.1 Candidatus Acidiferrum sp. | reverse complement strand
CCTTAGTACCTGACATCCCAAACGCAACTGTCAGTTCGCCGCCCAGCTCTCTCACCCGTTCCCGCATCCCCGCAATCCCAACTCCAGCCTTGGAGCTATTCCCACTACCTGCCGACATCCCTTTTCCCCGATCTTCAATCGTCAGCCGTGCCCACCCATCATCAATTTTCAATTGCACCTTCGCCATTTTACTTTCCGCATGCCGGTGAATATTCGTCAGGCTCTCCTGTAACACGCGAAACAGCGCCAACTCCACCGCCTGCGGCAGCCGCCCGATCACTTCCGGCGCTTCCAACTCCACCGTGATCCCGCTTCGTTCCATGAACCCCTGCACATACCACGATAGCGCCGACTGCAGTCCCATCTCTTCGAGCAGCGGTGGATGCAACAAGTGCGACATCGTCCGCACTTCCGCCATGCACTGGTCCAGCAGTTCCAGCGGATCCTGCAGCAAACTGCTTCCATCTGGGCGTTTCAACTGCTCGTGCGCCACGCCGCAACCCATCTTGATGGCCACCAGATACTGTCCAATTCCATCATGCAATTCCCGCGCGATCCGCCGTCTCTCATCGTCCTGCGCGTTCATCACCCGTGCCGACAAATGTTGCAATTCCGTGTTCGCTTTTTCCAGTTGCAACCCTCGCTTCTCGGACAAGCGCGCTGCCGTCACCATTTCATGTACCTGCGGGACCAATCCCGGCAAGGCAATCGCCGTCACTACCGACGCGACCGCCGTCACCAATTTCACATCGCCGCTCAACCAGTACAGCGGCTTCCACAGCACCACCACTTCCATCAGATGGGTGAATCCGCATGCCACGATAAACGCGCCAAACGCCAGAAACATCCAATGGAAGGGCACTTCGCGCCGCGTTCTCCACACCAGATACACCAGCGTGCACGAGATCGCCACGTACGACAGCCAGATCGCTGTATCCGTTCCCACATGCAGCGCGATTAACTTCGAATCGTTCAGGTAGCAAAACGCGTGCGGCAGAAATCCCGTCGACAGCATCCCTCGCACCGCGCTCGGTATGGCCAGCAGCGTAGCCGCCGCCAGCAGCACCACTCCCACTACACTTCCGGTCACAAGGTTTCGCGTAACCGGAGAGCCCGCAGGCTCCATCTCCGCTGTACTCATACCGCTCCTTGTCGCTTTTGTTTCCGACGCTATGCTCCCTGCTCAAAGTTTACTGAATATTCTTAACTTACTGTATGGCAATAGCGCGGTCTCTACAGTTTTCCCTCTATAGTGATTCGCTGTGTGCGCCGCTAGACTCGCCTTTTACGCGCGGAGCGTCCCCACGACAGGGACTATCCGTTCCGTTTTCTCATTGTAGATGATCACCAAGTGGTGCGGAAAGGCGTCTGCTCTATCCTCGAAGCGCGCACCGATTTTCAAGTGTTTTGTCGGACGATTTACCCCAGGACTCATGACCCGGCCCCCTCCAACCCGTCTCGTCAGCTCCCGATCCTCTTCGGCCAAGCCATTCGTTTTGGTAATCCCAACTAGCTGCGCTCCGCCCCCACCCGGGTCGCATCCCCAGGTGACCTAATGCCCGCTACAGAACACCTTCTCTTTTTCCAAGCCACGATCCTCGAAATGATCGCCACAGGACGTCAACTCGTTCCCATTCTCGATGCCATTGCGCACTTCGTGGAAGCGGAATGCGGCGATGTCCGCTGTTCCGTTTCCTTTATCGATCCCGAACTCCGCCTTTGCACCGCCTCCAGTCCCAATCTTTCTGCAAAATATAAAACGGTGATGGACGGCGTCCCGATTCATCGCTACATCGGACCCTGCGGGTTAGCCGCTCATCAGAAGCAGCAAATCGTAAGCGAAAATATCGAAACCGATAAACGCTGGTCCTCTGAATTCCGCACCCTAGCGCGCGACCTCGATCTCAAAGCCTGCTGGTCCACTCCGGTTCGCGATTCCCACGGCAGAGTTATTGCCACATGCGCTCTCTACGCGCTCAAACCTGGTGCGCCCACTCCGCGCCATTTGAAATTCATCGATCTGGCCACCCGCCTTGCCGGCATCGCTATCGAGCGCCAGTTACGTGAAGATCGTCTCCATCTTTACGCCGACATCATTGCCCGGTCTGCCGAAGCCATTCGCATCCTCGACCTCAACGGCAACATCATCGAACAAAATGCCGCGCATCGCTTGCTCTTCAACATTCCCGATGAACAGCTGCTCGGTAAATCCTCCGCCGTGATTTTTGCAGACGAACGATTCCGCGACATTTCTGAATCACTTCAGGTCGGCCGCACTTTCTCAGCCGAACTGGGGGTGAGCGACCCAGGTCGCAGCCGCATCATCGATGTCTCTGTTTTTCCCGTTCACGACGAGTCCGGTACTGTGGTTTGCTACGTCAGCCTCAATCGCGATGTCACCGAATCTCGCCGCAATCAGGAAGACTTGCAACGTTCTCACGCCGAACTCGAAGCGCGCGTTGAAGCCCGTACCTCCCAGCTTCGCCAGCTTTCCGCCAGGATTCTCTCCGCTCAGGATCAGGAACGCCGCCGCATCGCGCGCGATCTTCACGACAGCGTTGGGCAATATCTCGCGGCCCTTCAGATGAATCTTGGCGCCCTGCGCAATTCCGCGACGCTTGCTCAGCAACACAAAGCTCGCATCATTGATTCCATCGAACTCGTCGAACTGAGCCTCTCTGAAATTCGCACCATCTCCTACTTGCTCCACCCTCCATTGCTCGACGAAACCGGT
>JBAVNY010000562.1:0-3048 GCA_049691535.1 Candidatus Acidiferrum sp. | reverse complement strand
ACGCACTCCGGGTCATCGATCCTTCTCATTACGGCCGGCGCACCGGCTTCTTCTGCGCTGCTGCCAAGGGTTGTGGCGCATTCGCGTCATCTCCGTCATCCGAGGTCGCCGAACTTCCTCCACCGATCCCGTTCGAAAATGCCGACCGCATCACGTCCGCGGCAAAGAAATTCTTCCCGTCCATCGGCACCATCATGATCTGCAACTTATCCGACAGCCGCTCCGCGATAATTTTCTGAATCAACATCGGATTCGACTTCAACACCGCCGCCTCGAACTTCATCCGCTCTGAATCTGCCGCGGCCGTCACTCGTATCCGGTTCGCTTCGGCTTCCGACAAGTTGTGCTGCCGCTCCACTTCCGCTTTGCTGTCGATGATCTTGGCCTGCGCCGCCGCTTCCGCGTTCTGCAGCGTCGCTTCCTTGCGTGCCTGCGCTTCCAGCTTGGTTTGCTCAATTTGTTTCTGTTTCAACGGCAAGGTGTACTGCATCGCGTCCGATTCGGCCTTCGCCTGCAACACGCGAACTTGCGCTTGCGCTTCGGCCTGCTTCACTTCGCGCGCTTTCTGCGCATCCGCTTCCAATTCCGCGATCTTCACCTGCTTCAGCTTGATGTCCTGTTCCGTCGTCAGCCGGTCGTTTTCCTGCTCTTTCAGCAGCAGCCCTTCCAGCCCTTGGGCGTATTCCTCAGGAAGGCGAATGTCGCGCAGCAACACTTCGCGCACCACGATTCCGTCGCTAGCCAGCCTGGTCTTAATCGCGTCCGCGGCCTTCGAGCGCAGCTCTTCGCGTTTCAGCGCAAAAATTTCTCGTGTCTCATAGTTCGGCGCCAGTTGCCGGTACGTCGACGAAACCACCGGCCCCACCACTTGCTCGTCCACCGGCTGCGGCAAATTTTGATGGATGCTGGTCAGCCGCGAAGGGTCCAACCGATACCGCACGCTAACCGCTAGCCCGATGTTCAATCCCTCGCGCGCCTGCACCGTCAGCACTTCCGCGCCAGACTTCGGCACCTCGCTCGCCGTCGTCGTGTACACCCGCTCGCGCGTGTCATACACCACCAGGTTGTCGATGAGTGGCACCACCAGATGCACTCCCGGATACAACGTACCGGGGCGCACGCCGGAAAGTTGGCTCACTCGAATGCCCGCGAACCCGTCTGGCACCACGATGATGCTCTGCGCCAGCAGCACCGGCAGAATTCCCAATCCCACCAACTGCAGCGCCGCCTTCCAACGCACCGGCCCGAAAGGGCGCCGTACCGCAACCGCAGCTCCTTCCGCCCCAGCTTCGCCACTCGTCTTCTCGAGCAGCCACCGCAGCCGCGCCGCAAGGTAAATGTCATAAGCGACCAGCGCCGCAGCGCTCCCAAATATTCCGATTCCCGCCAGCATCAGCAAATACTTCAACGCGATCATGTCCGTTTCCTCTCCCGAACCTTCCGCTTCCTGATCCTTCCGCCAACTCTGCAACTGCCTGCACCGCTCAAACTCTTGCCGCTATTCCTGTCGCTCCGACCTGCTAGTTCCTGTGTGCTGATGCTTGAAGTACTCTTCGCTGCCCGATGTTCTTCGCCGCATTACCGCGTTTTGCCATACGCGTGCGCCACCAGTCGCGCACCTTGCTCCACCGCCCCGCGCGAGTTCCGCATCGTTCCCGAAGCGTAGCTTGCTCCACTGTTGCGATTCACCGTCGACGGCCGCATCAGCGCAAACGTGGCTTTCAGGAACAGCGTCTGCAAAGCAAGTGCTGCGAACAACGCCACCAGCGTGGTGATCGTTACTCCAGCGAAAGTGATCATCGTTTCCATGTCGTTTCTCCTGTGCTGCGTAACCGAGCTGGGTGTCACGACTCCCGGTTCTAACTTCTCTGCGCAGGAGAATCGCACTCGCTGGACCACTTAATACGCAATGCAAATAAAGGGCTTACAAAACACAGGTCCCTGGAATACGTGGGCCGCCAGACACGCCGTGTTCTGACGGACGCGCCGTGCACCCTCCGCCGTTATCTCGTTTTTGCCGTTTATGGTTTTGCGTCTGATACTCAGCGGAGGTAGTCTGTTAGTCAGCCCGCTTAAGGTCGCTCACCAATGAATGAATCGCAGGGAATTCGTATAGGTCGTGTTCTGGGAATTCCCATCTATCTCGACTTCAGTTGGGTTCTGATTTTCAGCCTGATCAGTTGGCTAATCTCCTCGCAATTTGGCGAGGAGCATCCCAAATGGACCACCACGCAACAGTGGGGTACCGGCGTGGCCACCAGCATTCTCTTTTTTGGTTCGGTACTTTTCCACGAACTGGCGCACAGTTTCGTAGCCCAGCGCTACAAAATTAAAGTCCTCTCCATCACCCTGTTCATCTTCGGAGGACTGGCCCGCATCGCCCGCGAACCCACCAAAGCCATTCAGGAATTCAACATCGCCATCGCCGGACCGCTCGCCAGCGGTTTTCTTTCCGGCATGTTCTTCCTGCTCGTGCTGGCCTTCCCGGGAAACGAAATGATTAGCGCGCTGGCCAAATATCTTTGCTTTGCCAATCTCTTGTTGGCCACATTCAATCTTTTACCCGGCTTCCCTCTCGATGGCGGCCGCATGCTTCGCGCTATTGTCTGGGGCATCACTAAGGATTTCTCCCGTGCCACACGGGCCGCCGGAGCCAGCGGTAAAGTGATTGCCTACGCCATGATTGGTTGGGGCGTCTACGCCGCCATCTACAAACACAATTGGGGATCCATCTGGCTGGCATTCATCGGCTGGTTTATTCTCAACGCCGCACAAGCCAGCGTGGCCCAGGTCACCATCCGCGAAACCCTGCAAGGGCTGCGTGCCTCCGACGTCATGAGCCAGGAAGTGCCCACCATTCCCGCCAACATGAGCCTCGAAGAATACAGTGGCGAAGTGTTGCGCACCGGTCGTCGCGTTCACTTAGTAACGATGGATGATCGGCTGGTAGGACTGATGAACGTCTCGGGATTAAGCACTACGCCGCGCGACGAGTGGGACATGAATTCCGTCCAATCCGTGATGGTGCCGCGCGATCGCATTCTCTGG
>JBAVNY010000561.1:0-9141 GCA_049691535.1 Candidatus Acidiferrum sp. | reverse complement strand
CTCCTGGTTGTTCTCCAAGCAATGGATGCGGCAGGCAAAGACAGCACCATCAAGCATGTAACTTCGGGCGTGAATCCGCAGGGTGTCGACGTGTATCCCTTCAAAGTCCCGTCTACCGAAGAATTGGCGCATGATTATCTGTGGCGCGCCAACCGTTGCTTGCCGGCTCGTGGAAAAATTGGCATCTTCAATCGTTCCTACTATGAAGAAGTTCTTGTCGCACGCGTTCATCCCGAACTGATCGACAAACAGCGAATCCCCGATGATTTGCGCGGAAAGCATTTCTGGAAACACCGCTACGAAGACATCAACTCCTTTGAACATTATTTAACTCGCAATGGAATCGCCATCCGCAAATTCTTCCTGCACGTCTCCAAGGCTGAGCAACGGCGGCGATTTTTGACCAGGTTAGAAGAGCCGGAAAAAAATTGGAAATTTTCCGCTGCAGACGTGCAAGAGCGCAAGTATTGGGACGATTATCAAAATGCCTACGAAAAAATGATTCGCAACACCGCCACACCCCACGCGCCGTGGTTCGTTGTGCCCGCCGATAACAAGTGGTTCAGCCGCCTATTGGTGGTAGCGGCAATCAACGACGCCTTGGAGAGTTTGCATCTCCAATATCCCAAGGTTGGCCCGGCCGAGAGGAAGGAACTGGAGAAAGCCCGCAAAATGCTGCAAAACGAATAACGTCAAGACCTGCAGCAAGCTTTGATCGATCACGGTTGTGGGTTACCAGAGCCTGACTCAGGCACGATCTGAGGCTCCGGCAATACCTTTAAACGCTGCAAGCCTAAACTGTGAAATAAACTCGGCCAATATTCCTTCAGCACATAACCTGCAAACCGCCACGCATAATCGCTGCCCACACGCTCAAATGTTTTTCCGGCAGTCTGTTCGGACACCGGCAAATACACGTTGGCCAGAGCTTCTCCAGCCATCGGCCCGAGGAGACCCGCGGTATTCACGACATCGTTGCCGGCGTCGCTGCGCGTAATCACCAGACGACGCGCGGCATACTTCATCGTGCTCCAAAGTTTTGGATTGCTACGCGGAAAAAAGCGCGGATCCTGATGCAGTGCGGAACCCAACACAAATGTTCCAAAAAAATTGTTCGACGCGCCACGCGCCATCGAGGCTCCGAAACGCTTTCCATAAGCTTCGCCGCCTTCGCCATAAGCGTAAGGAACGTCTCGAGCTTGGCTGTACCCCGCACTGATCGCCGAGGTGAGAATTGTTTCAGGTGAGATCGCCTGATTGCCGAAGAGTTGAAACTTTTGCCAGGTACTCAGCGGCCCCGGGCTCGCGGCGATATCCGGGAAGAACAGTGAACGCTTGGTTATGTAGCCAACGAATCTGGCCGAGCCGTTATCGTTGGCATTCGTTCCCGAATCTTGTTTTGCTTGAGGCGTATCCGGCAGAGGCCGCGAATTGGCTCCTGCTCCTGCGGGCTGCTGTGCGCGGACCGCGCCAAAACACAAAAGCGTCCCGCAAAGGACGCATTCGGTTGTCTTCCGTAAATACGCGAGAAGGCTCGTAACATCCAGCTTCATACGTCCCCCATTCGCAAGCCGCCCCTTGGACGGCCGTCAACGCAATCCGCTTCTTTGCGGTTTTCCGTTCCCGCCGATCAGCAACGTGCAAAGGCTTGCTCACGGCGCGATGAACGGGTAACCGTGAATCGAAAGTTTAGAGAAAGTAACACGGCCCGAGTACAGCGGCAACGGCTTCCACGCGACGGAGTTCTCGCCTGAAAAGTAGCTGGGTTGACGGGCAGGCGAACTCCCGTTTATTCTAGAAAGGTTGAAGCAGCGCGGTGAATCTTCCTTGTCGCGCAGGCTTCAGTTTCTTGTTGGGAGATCGTCCAATTGGTAGGACACCAGCCTCTGGAGCTGGCTATCCTGGTTCGAGTCCAGGTCTCCCAGCCAATATTCCTGACAAATCGATAGCCCCTGAGAGCCTAGGCGAACCTACCAGACTGGCTATATGGCTTTACGCCTTACGAACCCGTGTACAGCTGAAATGGCGCCCAATAGAAGGGCTTTTTGAAGACCGAGGCACTGCTGGCGTGCAGAATCGCGAGCTTTGCGTTACGCAATGCCGTAGCCGGATCTTGCCCTTTGTCGATCCCGGCGTACATCGCATCCATCAATTGCGGTGTGGACGACGCGTCGCTTACTTCCCAAAGCGCGCCAATCACGTTGTGTGCCCCTGCTCGTAGAAACGCCCACGAAAGCCCGACCAATCCCTCTCCCGCATAAGCCCGTGTGCCCGCCCCGTTACACGCCGAAATCGTAACCAACTCGGCGTTCAAGGGGTGCTGCACGATATCGCGCGCGTACAATTTGTACGAATCGCCTTCCTTACTCAGAATGACAGCCGATTCCAGCGGCCTCGTGTGGCTAGCCGTCCCGTGCGTTACGAAGTGCAAGTAGGAAAACTGTCCGGGATTGCTGGACAGGTAAGAGGCGGGCGTGGCGTGTGTTCCTTCCAGTACGTCGCGGTTGGCTTGTGAGAAATGATTAGAGATTTTCTGCATTTCCGCGGGCGCTTGCGCGAGCCGCGGAAAATCTGGGCTGGCCGGCTCTGGGTTGCCCACCAGCAGCAGGCTTTTTTGTTTGCCGTGCTTTTGTTGCAATGCGGACGGAGGCATCGCCAGCGCGCTCCCCGTTGATAGCGTGACATCTTCAATCCAGAAGTGCGGCGATGCGCCAGGCACGATCAGCGTTTCAAAGTTCAGCCCATACAGGCTCTCCGCAGGAAAGAGCATAACGCGGGCGTTTTTTCCGATCAGCGCGTGCGCCGGTGCCACCAGCGTGGAGTACAGTTGCTGGCCCGCTTCGTTATCCGTGCTCAACACGTTGCGGCCTTCCAGAATACGTTGCCGGTATGCTTTCACTACCGGCTCGATTTGCGATTTTGGTGGGAGCGGGAAATAAGACAGCTTTGCGGGCGTCACGACCCACAGATACGAATGATTCTGGCCCAGCCAATAGACCATCAGGGTGGCGTGCAGCTTGCCCGCCAGGGCGCGTGGAAATTGTCTAGCGAAAGATGCGGCAGGGGATTTGCTGCTGGCGGCCAGTCCTTCGACTAGCGTCTGCGAGCGGGTTAGGTCCGCGATGCGCAAAGCGTCTTCGACGCGGCGGTGCTGCATCAGAAAATCGACGTAATCATCGTAGAAGTCGATGGCGCTGGAAAGAAACGTCAGCCGCAGTTCGTCTTCTTGGATGGATCGCCGTGCCGCACGGATCGTCGCGATCGACCGGCTGTATTCTTGGTTTGCTTTCGCTGGCTCATGTTCTTCGTCGTACACCTTGGCCAGACGAGCTTCGGCTTCCCAGCGTAAGGCAGCACTGCTCGATGAATCCTGAATTACCTTTACAAGACTTTCTCTTGCCTCTGCATACCGTTTTTCAGTGGTATCGATTCGCGCGGCGATCAACATTCCTGACGTTTCGCCCGCCCGATCCTGAATGGCGCGAGAAGTGTTTATAGCTTCGCGATTGTTGGACTCCGCATCCTTGATATTTCCTCTTTCGAGAGCCACGTCGGCGAGTATGTTTAGTATTTCGACTTCGAGAGGCTTGGCGTCGAGTTTGTGCGCTAGGTCCAGGGCAACGGTTGACGTGCGTTCTGCTTCCGTCAAATCGTGCAGGTAAAGTCTTACCGCTGCCACATTCGTTTGGCAAATAAGCTGGTCGGTGATCAGACCAGACGAGTGAGCTGATTGACTGGCTTGTTCCAGTAGTTCTAGCGCCCTGTCGTAGTCTCCAATTTGAAAATAACTCCAACCCATGTTTTGTTGAGTTTTGGCAACCGAGCGTTGATCGCCAACGGACTGAGCTACCCGCAACGTTTGCGAGTTCCAATCGATTGATTCGTCAAAATGTTCCTCTTGTGTAGCGACCAGCCCCAAACTGCCGAAAGAAGCCACTTCTAGATATGGATCACGATTTGCCCGCGATAGTTCGAGCGATTTGCGATATAGAGTGGAAGCAGTTTGGATATCCCCGCGCACGTCTGCCAGCGTTCCTTGTCGAAGTGCAACTTCACCTAATAATTCTCGGTGGTTCGTGCTTGCAAGAGATTCTGCCTCGGAAAGCTCTGTTTCAGCGCGATTGAATTCTTCTTTGTAACTATGGTCTGCGCCCGCGGTAAGTCTCCACCAAACAGGTATATCCGTGGAAGCAAAAGCAAGAGGAATTTCAGGCTGCAGAATCTTGAGCGATTCGGAATACAGCCCTTGGCGCATCAGCACTTCTGCTTTGAGAGACAGAAATCGCCAATGCCATTCAGAGTTCGGATCGGCGTATACTCCAAGTCCCGTATCCGTTCTGGTCAGCGCTTCGTTTAAATCGCCATGCCTCAGTCGATCAACGGATTGTTCGTACAGTTGATCGGCAAGTTCATGCGATTTGCAACTGCACAGTGTCGCTGCTATGACCCCGCATAGCAGCCACCTCTCTATGGCCAGTGCGAACCGTTCAGGCTTACTTCGGCGGCGTTGAGCAATCCGGCGTAAGGCGAACCCAACTCCAGCCGCAACATCGACAATCTTTTGAACCCAGGCTCGGCCAGCACTTCGCCAATGTAAATCTTCCCAAAATGTTCGACGGTCAGTACGTGCCCTTGCACGTCCACACCCGGGCAATCGACTTTGATGGTTTTTACCAGAGAGCAAAGAATGACCCCGTTGGATTCTTCTGCCATTCTCCCTGATTTTTTCAGCGCCGCAAGTTGTTTGCTAAGCGCCGCGTAGTCTTTGCTGTTCAGAAACAATTCGTGGTCGAATTCGACTTCTACCGGACAGCCGGAAACGCGCAGGTTTTCGAATCTGGTGCCTAGCGCGATGATGTGACCCTCTTTTTTCTTGGGTTCGTGTTCGGATGTTAGCCGCGCGACCACGCGATCTGCGGTCACCACGTCCAGAATGTTCAGCCCCTCGATCACTGTGAGCGAGTGCGAATGGTGTTTTCCGCCTCCATCCGCGCTGCCCGAGACGCTCGAATACGCCTCCTTCACCGAAATAAGCTGATCGATTTGAAAGCCCTCGGACTGTGCCTGTCCATGGCCTCCGGACAATGGCAAGGATGCTCCTGCAACTGCTTGAATCTGGTGCTCGACAGGTCGCGTGAGGGCGCCACTAAATGCGTGGCCTTCACCGTGGTAATGAAAAGAGGGGTGCTCGAATGCCGCCATCGGGGGACTCTCCGGCCACTAGAATTTAACTGCGTATACCCAAGTTACTCGTGGAATTCTATAGCAAAGCGAAACCGCTGCACTTCCTTACTACCTTCACTTTTTGTTGATGCATCGTTCTTATCAACAACAAGCGCATATTGCCCGGGACTTAACAGGCCACCGGGAATCGCCAAGTGCACTTCTTTGTTGGCCAGATCGCCCGGAAGTGAAATCGTCAAAAGGCTCTTGCCGGACTCATTCAGAATGCGCCCTTCGTAAGAAGAAGACATGCTGAAAGGAGTAAAGTCGAAATCCAGACCAAACGCTTCCCTTGGTCCCACAGAAATCTTTGTAATCTCGCCCGCACCGCGCGTTGTACCCTGCACGCGAAACGACGATTGGAACGCCTGCGCTTCGCTAACAGCCGACCGATCCTTCTCGCTGCGTCCCGTGATTGCTTGAAACGCGATGATCGCCACCAACGAAGCCATCACCGGCACGGCGATAGCGGGCCTGAGCCAAGCAAACCAACCTGAGAAGCCACCCGGCGCTGGCTTTGCTGCTGCCACGCGCACGACTGGAGCGGGCTCTTCCCGAAAAATTTCTTTACTGGCGCCAACGAACGCACTCGCCGCTTTAATGTCCTCCGCACAATCCGCGCAGTCGAAATAATGCTCTTCGTACTCGTCGCGAAGCTCCGGTGGCAGCTCGCCTAACACATATTTTTCCGCAGCTTGTAGACGTTTCGCGTCGAGATGATCCATATCCATGTTCCTAAGAGTAGTGCGCCAGACCGCCAAATCGTTTCACTGCACCGCCTTCGCCGTCGACCCCGTCGTCGATGCCTTCGGCAAGTCCTTTTGATACAGCAACCGAAAACGCTCTTTAGCCCGGTGCAGCCGCACCCGCAAATAATCCCTATCCACCCCAAATCGCCGGCAAACCTCGTCCTTATCCCCTTCTTCCAGGAAAATTGCCCGCAGCAGGTCGCGATCCCGCTGGCCCAGCTCGTCCAGGATGGTCCGAACCTGCTTCTTCGTCTGGCTTGAGATTAAGGAACGCTCCAGATCGATAATCTTATCGGGCGGTTCCAGATGCCCGGTTTCCAGTGGCTGACTTTTGTAGGATTCCCGGATGTTCTCGTGTAACACATTCTTACAAATGGAGTTAACGAAGGCTCCAAAACGCTCTGGCTGCCGAACGCCATCCCGGCGCAGCGTCACCAGCACCCTCGCGAATGTCTCTTGGCGCACGTCATCCACCCTCTCCGGAGGGAGCCTCCGTGCGCGCAGCATGATCCCCAATATCTGGCCAAAATAGGAGACAAAGTGCTGCTCGGTCGCCGGATCCCCACCACGCAGACGGTCGACGTACTCCTTATCAAATAAATAAAGCTCCAACGGCCCCTCGTGCAAGAGTGACGGGAGTATAGCCCTGGCTCAGTTCAGGGGCAATCACGCTTTCTTTTCTCGGAATGAAACGATTCACCCGCTAACAACACTACCTAGCAATAAGGGCCCTAGAGACCCTAGGGCATCCCTAATGCGTGGGGAATGGTCACCTTCCCCATGGCCCCTCGGGCGCACCTTGGCACTCCCTGACCACCCCAAGGTGCGCCCTTCCTCCCCTTCGGGGGAATACGGGAGTGGAGGAGACACATGAATCAAGTTTGTGCTGTCGAAAATCCCGAAGACGCGGCTACTTCCTTTTCCGTGGACACCAAGCGGAATTGGCCCCTCGCTGCTGACAAGAATCTAAACTCAAACGAAAATCTTCTCGGTGCAAATCGCAGGACTAGTGATGCATCGACTGCAACTCCCTCTCTGACCGCACTGAGTGTCGAGTTTGTGGCTGTGCCTCGAGAAGCCAAGCGCCTTCGCGACGTCATTCCCGCGGACCTCGAAGCTGCGCTACAAATGCTGGACGGCTACAAGGGCTGCATGGTGCTGGTTTCCGATCAGGAAGCGCGGCTCGTCACCGTAATTACTCTTTGGAGCGGCAGTGAAGGCCTGAAGCAATGTCGCGAAAATGCCAAGTGGGTGAAACACCTGCTCACTCCCTATGTCGATCGCTGGCTACGCACGCAAACTCAAATAACCTCGTTAAAAGGCATGCAGGAATTTACCGTCGACGCGCGTCGCTGAACTTTTTTCGACCAGAGAAGTAACGGCGAGCTGCTCGCGAAAAAAAATCCACGAATGTCCGGAGATAAGGCTTAACAGCATTATGCACGCAAATAATTTGTCATCGATCTCGGCACCAAGGCCCAAGGACCCAGCGACAATGGAAACCATCGCAGCGCAGCGTTGCTCTTCGAATTCGTGTGCCCAGCCCTCAGCAGTTTTGGTAGCCGGGCGAACCCTCTGCTTGGAACATTATTTCGAGTGGTGTTATCAGCAACTGGAAGAACTGGAATATCGCATCAAGCGAAGGTCCGTGGGATCTTCCGAAGAACTGGCGCTGCGCGCTCTCGCCGAGGAATGCTCCAACCGCACTTTGAAGGTCAGTCTGCAATATTCGCCGCTTACCAATCAAGATCGTTCGCGACTGCTCGACATTCTTTTGTGGTCCGGAGATCTCTTGTACTTGTTGCGCTCGCCACGCGCTAGCCTGCCCGAGTCCGCAAACTGTATTTCAAAGCGTGGCACTCGCTCGTTACTCGTCGAGCTTGGCCAGCGTAAATAGGCGTTTCAGGAATCGCGCAGTGTGATTTACGGTTTCAACGAAGCCGCCACTTTCTTCGCGTAGTCCTTGGCCTTCGCCATCCCCGCCGCTTCATCCACGGTCTGCAATTTGCCGTCTTTCAGCAGAATTTTCCCGCCAACAATCACTGTCTCCACTTCACTGGATTTCAGTGCATACACGATTGCCGAGTAAACCTCGTACATAGGAACTGCATTCGGCACATTGAGATTCAGCATGATGAGATCGGCTTTCTTCCCCTGTTCCAGCGAGCCGATTTCCTTTTCCATGTGCAGCGCCCGTGCACCCTCAATGGTTGCCATTTCCAGTGCGCCCTTTGCACCAAGCGCTCGCGGATCCACTCTCGCCGTTTTTTGCAGTTTCGACGCCAGGTCCATTTCTTCCATCATGTCCAGATCGTTGTTGCTGCCGGCGGGACCGTCAGTACCCAAGCCAACTCGTATTCCCGCGGCACGTTCATCCACCACCGGCGCAATGCCGCTGGCCAGCATCATGTTGCTCGAAGGATTGTGCACGCAGCCCACTTCCCGCTGCGCCAGAATTTTCATGTCCGCGTCATTCACCCAGATGCAGTGAGCGGCAAGCACGTCCGGCCCCAACACCCCAATCCGTTCCAGATATTGCACCGGAGTGGTGCCATTCTTCTCACGGCTATCGTCCAGTTCCTTCTTCATTTCTGCCACGTGGATCAGGATCGGTGCATGGTATTTCCGTGCCAGTGCAGCGGAGTCCTTTAGCGTCTTTTCCGAGCAGGTGTAGATCGAATGCGGCGCAACCGATGCGTGAATGAGCGCGTCCCCTTGCCATTTCTTCAGGAATTTCTCCGTATACGCCGCCATTTCCTCTTCGCTCTTATTGTCCGGGGCAGGGAAGTCGATCCACGTTTCGCCAACAAATCCGCGCAGTCCCGCGGCCTTCGTTTCTTCCGCAACGGCATCCTCGAAGTAGTACATGTCCGCAAAAGTCGTAGTGCCGCTGCGAATCATCTCCGCCATCGCCAGCCGCGTTCCCCAGCGCACGAAATCCTCGGTCACGTTCTTGGCTTCTGCCGGGAAAATAAATTTCCGTAGCCAGTCGTCCAGCGTCACATCGTCTTTCAGTCCGCGCATCAGCGTCATAGGAACATGTGTATGCCCATTGATGAAACCCGGCAAAATCAACTTTCCTTTCGCGTCGATGGTTTGCTTCGCGGTTAGTCCCTTCGGATACGCAGAAGTGGAGCTGAGACCAATCGAGACGATCGTGTCATCTTTG
>JBAVNY010000560.1:0-1875 GCA_049691535.1 Candidatus Acidiferrum sp. | reverse complement strand
AATCCGCTGTTTCATTTCTCGCACGCCTGCCAGAAGGGAATCCTCCTGGCCTTCGGCCCGGAACAATTCCTCGATCGTGTCGAGATGATCTCGAACGCCTTGCAAGACCTCCGGCCGGAAGATCGGCTCACCGATGGCGCCCAGGCAACCTTGCTTCACGGTCCATAACGCGCAGACCAAATTGCCGTTATCCACCGCCGAAACAAATCGCGGCTTGCAGGCTTCCAGAGTCACATTGTCGTACCAGTTGTACATCTGCCCATCGTGCTTGGGCATGCGATCGACAGAGTCCAGCGTTCTTTCTGTATCCGTAACGAATTCCGGCATCGTGAGGAAACCAAGGTAAGCGGCGGCCAAGCGCGCGTTGAGAAGCAATCCAAGATTCGTCGTCGAAATTCGGTGAACGACCAGCGAATCAGGTTTTTGAATCGTATCGGGAATCAGCCAGTTCTCTTCCGCGGTACTGAACTCCTGGAACAACCGCCAGGTGCGCAACGCGCACAGACGGAGCAGTACCTTGTTCGCGGCGTCAATCTTCGTGTCTTCTGTCCGTGCCGGCAGGTCAACCCACTGCTCGATTGGCTTGGACAGCCCCCACAGAACCAACAGAGGCAATGCGGCCATGAACGCTTCCTTGCGCTCGATGGCAACAAACAAGCCAATGAGAAAACTCAGCCAGGGCACAACTTGCAAGTAAGTTTCGACCGGACTCTTCTTGCCATAGCTGCTTTCCGCTTCGGCGGCGGTCTCCCATTCGAGGAGTCTTTCGTGCGTTACGGTCATGCGTACAACCGACCGCACGATCGCGTCGAGAGTGATTAGGCTCTGGTGGCAGAGAGAAGCGACGCGCAAGAACAGGTTCACCTGGGAGATTCCGAAATCCGCCGCCCAGTTTTTCCAGAAGACGGTTGTAACGAGCGCTCGGCCTGCGCGCAAGATGGTCATCGCGAACTGCGAGTAGGTCGGCAGCGCAATCACCGCAAGCGTCGCCAGCGTCCAATACAGCGCCTTCCCGGGGAAGAGCAGCCAACCGCTAAGAAACATAACAAACGTTGCAATTTCCGTCAGACTGCGGCGCAGGTTGTCCAATATCTTCCAGCGCGAAATCACGGACAGTGGATTGGGCACCCTCTTACCGAAGAAATCCGGCACGCGTGGCAACAGCCAGAAAATGATTTGCCAATCGCCGCGCACCCAGCGGTGTTTGCGCCGGCTGAACGCACTCATGTGCGACGGGTAGTCGTCCACAACCTCGATGTCCGATACCAGGCCCGCGCGCGCGTAGGAACCCTCGATCATGTCGTGGCTCAAAACGACGTTGCAGGGGAACCTGTGCTCCAGCACCTGCTGGAAGGTCTCGACCTCATAAATTCCTTTGCCGGTGAAGCTGCCTTCGCTGAACAGGTCCTGGTATACGTCAGATGCCGCACGCGCGTAGATATCGAAGCCCGCGTCCGCTGAGAAAATCGCCGCCAGTCGCGAACGGTTGGCCGATTGGATGCTGATGTCCACGCGAGGCTGAAGAATTCCGTAACCGTCAACCACCGTATTCGACGTCGGGTCGATCACCGCGCGATTCAATGGGTGAGCGATGGCTCCGGCCAACCGATGCGCCGCGTCCCGCGGCAATTGCGTATCGGAATCCAGCGTGACCACATATTTGACCAACGGCAGCACCGCGAGATTCCCAGCCTTGACCGGGAAATTGTCGCTCGTGCCCAGAAGTAATTTGTTGAAGTCCAACAATTTCCCGCGCTTCCGTTCCCATGCCATCCAAATACCTTCCGACGGGTTGTAAGCGCGATGCCGGTGAAACAGGAAAAATGATCCCTTCCGTTCGGCCGTATATTTCGCGTTCATCGCCTCGATCAGCTG
>JBAVNY010000559.1:0-7227 GCA_049691535.1 Candidatus Acidiferrum sp. | reverse complement strand
GAGCAGCAAATACGAACACGTATACGGAAAAAGATGGACTGGCGCAAGACAGCGTCTACGCGGTGCATGAGAATCGTGACGGTACGGTTTGGGCGGGCACGCTGAACGGCGGCGTGAGTGAATTTAGAGACGGGCATTTCACGACATACACATCTTTGAACGGCTTGTCGTCGAATACGGTGTCGTCGATAGCGGAAGGCGCGAATGGCACGATGTGGTTTGCGACGCCGAAGGGAATCAATGCGCTGAATAGCGGGCAGTGGCGCGTGTTTGCGAGCAAGGATGGATTGCCGTCAGACAATGTAAATTGCCTGTCGGTTGATTCTGCTGGAGTGCTGTGGGCCGGCACGTCCTCCGGACTCGCCTTCGTGAAGGGCGACCGGGTGCTGACGCCTTTTCAAGAACCCGGATCTTTGCATGATCCGATTTTAGGAATTGCCGAAGACAAAAATGGATGGCTGTGGATCGCTACTTCGAATCATGTGCTGCGAGTTAAGCGTGAGGGGCTGCTGAACGGCACGCTGGACGACGCCGAGGTGCACGAGTATGGAATTGAAGATGGCTTGAACGGCTTGGAAGGCGTGAAGCGATATCAATCGGTGTTCGCGGATGGCGTGGGAAAGATTTGGTTCTCCATGAATCGCGGGCTCTCAGTAGTGGATCCACCGCGCGCGATCGGCGGGTCAGCGCCGGCACTGATCCACGTCGACGGAGTAACCGCGGACGGAAACGCTGTTCCGTTGCAAGACACAATTCGCCTGACCGGTACGCACCACCGGCTGATCTTTAATTATGCTGCGTTGAGCCTCTCGGTTCCGGAGCGGGTGCAATACCGCTACAAATTGGACGACGTCGACGAGCAGTGGAGCGCCCCGGTTAACAATCGCGAAGTTACTTACAATAATTTGAGTTCTGGCACATACCGGTTTCGGTTGAAGGCCAGCAACAGCGAAGGAATGTGGAATAGCGCGGAAGCGGCGGTGCCGTTTGAAATCGCCCCGGAATATTGGCAGACCTGGTGGTTCCGCACGTCGGCCACGCTTGCGGGCGGGTTGCTGATATTGCTGTTCTACCGTTTGCGGATGCGGAAAGTTGCCGCCCAGATGAACATGCGTTTTGAAGAACGGCTGGCAGAACGCACCCGGATCGCGCAAGAGTTGCACGATACGTTGTTGCAAGGATTTCTGAGTGCGTCGATGCAGTTGCACGTTGCGGACGATCGTTTACCGGGGGACTCACCGGCAAAGCCGCTGGTTGGCAGGGCACTGCAATTGATGACCCGGGTGATTGACGAGGGTCGAAACACGGTGCGGGGCTTGCGGTCGGTAGATTTACCGAACCAGAAGCTGGAAGAGTCTTTCTCGCGACTGCAGCAAGAGTTGGCTCCATCGGGGCATGCGGAGTTTCGGGTTATCGTCGAAGGCGCAGCACGTCCGCTGCGGGCCGGGTCTCGCGATGATATTTACTCCATCGGGCGCGAAGCAATTATCAATGCGTTTCGGCATTCTGGCGCGAAGGAGATCGTAGTAGAGATTGACTATACTGCCCACCATTTGCGGCTGCTGGTGCGCGACAACGGCAGCGGCATCGATCCACGGGTGTTGCGAACCGGGCGCGATGGACACTGGGGCTTATCGGGAATGCGCGAGCGGGCGGAACGAATTGACGCGAAACTGCGGGTGTTGAGCCGGGCCGCGGCCGGAACGGAAATTGAGTTGATTGTACCGAGCCGAATGGCATACGAGCCCCAGAATGCAGACCACTCCAAACTGTGGTTTTCGAAACTGTACGCCAGAAAAGATAAGGAAGAAAAAATCGCGGCGGAGAGCGGGCAGCGGCAATGAGTGAACAAAAGGGCATCCGGATTCTGAGCGTGGATGATCATCCACTGCTGCGAGAAGGCATCGCGGCGGTGATCAACAGCCAGCAGGATATGCAGGTGATCGCGGACGCGTCGAGTGCCCAGGATGCGCTGCAACAATTTCGCAAACACCGGCCAGACGTGACGCTGATGGATTTGCGGCTTCCCGATAAAGGTGGCATCGACACGATGATCGCGATCCGCACGGAATTTCCCGAGGCCCGAGTGATTATTCTGACTACGTTTGAAGGTGACGTGGAAATTCAGCGAGCGTTAGAAGCTGGCGCGCGCGCCTACCTGTTGAAGAGTATGCCGCCCAAGGAACTGGTAGAGGTGATTCGGCAAGTGCACGCAGGCAAAAAGCGCGTTCCCTCGCAACTTGCGGCACAACTTGCCGAACATATGAGCGATGAGTCGCTGACCACGCGGGAAATCGAAGTGCTCAGTCAGATTGCGGAAGGCAATCGCAACCGCGACATCGGCGAGAAATTATTCATTACCGAAGAGACGGTAAAGGTTCACATCAAGCACATCATGGAAAAGTTGGGCGCGAGTGACCGCACCCAAGCGGTGGCCATCGCGATACGTAGGGGCATCATCCACCTCTAGCGTAGCCTACGCAGGCCGTACCCGATACCCCAATAGCGTTATGAAAAGATACCGGAATGTCGGGAATCGCTCGCCTCGTTCGTCATATAGCGTAAACCATGAGGCAGTTTAACGACGGTACAGGAGACATACTCTGCAAAGGCTATTCTCTGCATTTCCAGGTGGTCCTCCTGGAATTGGGTTGTTGGTTTTGCGAATCGTGGCTGGCGCCACATTGGTAGTGGAGGGGACTTTCTGCCTGTTTTGGCATGGGCACGCTATGGGGGCTCAGTTTTTTGGCGCCGCGTTGCTACTGGCAACGGGCGTGTCCATTCTGATCGGGTTCTTGACGCCGGTACTCGCTCCATTAGCGGGGCTAGAGTGTCTGACCATCGCATTTTCGTGGTTTCCGGCGCCGGCGGTGGGCCTGTTCGATTCCAAGTTGGCAGCAGCGCAGGTGATAGCCATGTTTGCCGCAGTGGCGCTGCTTGGTCCGGGTGCCTACTCGCTGGATGCGCGGCTATTTGGATGGAAAGAAATCGTGATTCCGGCGTCCCCATATAAGCCGGAATAATTATTTGAGTCCGCAGCACGCACTTTTCCCAACATTCCCTACAGGTTCTAGAACTAATGCATCCTCCAATCGTGGTATCTGCAGCCACCCCTTGTGACGTAGCTAAAATTCATTCCATCCCGTGATGCCTCCTTATTAAGGGTCTGGCAGAGTGTGCCGGTGTCGAGGTAATCCGCAGAGCCTCACACAAATCACTCCAGCCAAGCGATTAAGGAGGGTAGGGTTTTGATCAGCAGTCTACGTAATTCACCAAACGGTGCCGACCACGCAGGACGTAACGCTCACTCCATACTCGAAACGCAGCTTCTGGCCAGCGCGAAGAAGGGGAACAAAGAAGCTTTCGGAGAACTCTGCAAACGCCATGCGGAGAAAATCTTCCACGTGACACTTCGCATCACCCGAAACCGCGAGGACGCCGAGGATGCGGTGCAGGAGTGCTTTTTGAACGCGCTCCTGCACTTGAATGACTTCGACGAAAGGTCGCTGTTCTCCACGTGGCTGACGCGAATTGCGATCAATGCAGCGCTGATGAAAATCCGGAAAGTTCGCACATCGCGCGAAACGTCGCTGCTGATTACTGATGAATTTGGCGAGGAGCGGGAGTGTGTTCAACTGACCGACCGCTCGTTGAATCCGGAAGATAGCTTCGCGGAGCGAGAACGGGCCAAGGTGCTGCGCGATGCGCTGGGAAGACTGCGGCCACGGATTCGGGCGGCTATCGAGTTTCGTCAACTGCAGGAGTACTCCATTCGAGACACGGCACGGAAGCTGGGCATCTCTGAAGCAGCGACCAAAGGGCGGTTGTTCCAGGCCCGCGCAGTGCTGCGTAAGGTTTCGCGGCTGAAAGCGGTGGCGGCCGTCCGAGTTGGGCGGGCGGCGTAACACTCTGGGCGTTTGCCCGGAGTGCCTAAAACGACATGGAAGAAGGCGGAGGCCATGCCAATCAGCTTGGCTTTCGCCCTAGTGATTGCAGTAACCCGTCGTCGAGAAAAGCGAAAACGAGAGGTAGGCACTATGAGCGTGGGTTTAAGCGTATTCACCTTGTTCCACGTGGTGATCAGCCTGGCAGGAATATTGGCCGGATTTGTGGTGGTCTATGGACTGATTACGGCGAAGCGACTGGATGGATGGACGTCGGTGTTTCTGTGGACGACGGTGCTGACCAGCTTCACTGGATTTTTCTTTCCATTTCACAAGTTGTTGCCCTCGCACATTCTAGGGGTGCTGTCGCTGATCGCATTGGCAATCGCGATCTTCGCGCGGTACAGCCGCAAGCTAGCGGGCGGCTGGAATCGGACTTATGCCATCACCGCCGTGATCGCACTGTACTTGAACGTATTTGTCTTGGTCGCGCAACTATTCATGAAAGTTCCGGCATTGAAGGCGCTGGCTCCGACGCAGACTGAAGCGCCCTTTAAGGTCGCGCAGCTTGTGGTGTTGGTGCTTTTCGTAGTGCTAGGAATTTTGTCGGCGGTGCGGTTTCGAAACGCGCAACTGCGCACGGCCTGAGGCGATTGGCATCACAATCGTCTCCTCAACACGTACACTCGCACTTAGAATTTTCTCAGATCCTAGCCGAACGGGTAGTGCGGGAATTGTTGTCAGGCTTTAAGATGCGTCTGCCTGTTCCGCAGTGTTGGGCGTGCGTCTGGTGCCGAGGTGGGATCTTACAAATAGGAAAGCGCGGTGAACGACGAACGCAAGATTTAGGTTGTCAGTTGCTGCGGAAAGTGGCATCGTCTCCAACACACTGCTTCGGCGGGTACAACGCATAGCCTGCAAGGGACTTCCACTTGAGAATGTGTGATTGTGCGCGGCAAAGCTAAGAAACAAAAATTTACCAAGAGCGCGATGACCAGACCCGGCTCCAGTGCCTCGGACTTCTTGCTGAAATTGGAATTGGAAAGCAATCCGGAGGCGTTGTGCCTGGTGCGCGCGACGATCGAGCGCGCCACCGAAACGCTGCATTTCGAAGCCAAGGAAACGCGAGCCATTGTTCGCGCTGTGGACGAAGCGCTGGCCAACGTGGTGCGCCATGCCTATAAAGGACAACCAGGCCAACCAATCCAACTAACCTGCCGCCGTTTACGCGGTGCCAATAAAGAGACGCGTGCCAAGGGCATCGAAATTATTCTGCAGGATTCCGGAGTTGCCTTAGACCCTGCCAAATTGAAGGGCCGGCCGCTGGACGAAATTCGTCCCGGTGGTTTGGGGCTTCATTTCATGCGACAAAGCATGGATGAGGTAGAATTCAGCCGTTCCCAGGGGCAGAACCAGTTGCGCCTCGTGAAATATCTGGCTCCGGCCAAACCGGAAAAGACCCAAGGAGACTAGACCCGTGCAAATCGTCGCTCGCCCGTTTGAAGGCTGGACCATCCTGGATGTTTCTGGGGACATTGACCTGGCGCATTCTCCGGCGATGCGCAAAGTGTTATTAGGAGAGATCCGTGAGAAGCGCATCAAGAAAGTGATTTTAAATCTTGGTGCAGTGCGGTACATCGACAGCTCGGGCATTGCGTCGCTCGTAGAAGGTTTGAAGGCTTCGCGCGATCAGGGCTCGCGCTTGATTTTGTACGGGCTGAGCAAAACGGTGCGCGAAGTGATGGAGCTGTCCCGTCTGCAAAGGATTTTTGAGATTTACGATAGCGAAGAGCAGGCGCTGTCTTCCGATGGCCGCAAGTAGTCGCTTTCCGAAAAAGGTAAACTTCGCACGTGGATATTGCTCAACAAACTGGCGCGGCGGTGCTCGACTCTCTTTCCTACCTGGGAGCGCTGGCCATGCTTGGGGGCAGAGCGGCGCATGCCACGTTCGTTGGGCCATTCGTTGGGAAGCCGGTGCGATTCCAGCGCGCCATTGCGCAAGCCATGGAAGTGGGCGTGCGCGCGCTGCCGATTCTTACCCTGATTACATTTTTCATTGGGTTAATTCTAGCGTTGCAAAGCGCTTACGAGCTGAAACGGTTTGGAGCGTTGAATTTTGTGGCCAGCGCGGTGGCGATTTCGATGTCACGCGAACTCGGACCGCTGATCACCGCGATTGTGGTGATCGGGCGGTCGGGGTCGGCGTTTGCCGCGGAAATCGGCACGATGAAGGTGACTGAGGAAATTGACGCGCTGGAGACCATGGCCATCAGTCCCATCCATTTCCTGGTAGCGCCGAAGTTTGTGGCCATGATTATCATGCTGCCGTGTCTGACCATTTGGGCAAACACTATGGGGATTTTCGGTGGGTCACTATTTGGCGTGCTGCAGGCGGATTTTACGTGGACAGGCTACATCAAGGCGTCGCTGGAGGCGTTGTTTTTGCGCGACGTCTTAACCGGTTTGATCAAGAGCGTGATGTTTGGAATGGTGATTACTGCGGTGGGATGTCTGGAAGGATTGACGACGGGCGGGGGCGCGGAGCAAGTGGGGCGCTCGACCACGCGCGCGGTGGTCATTTCGATATTCATGGTGGTTTTGGTGGACTTGGTGTTTACTGCGTTGTTCTTCTTCCTGGGTGGGCGATGAGGCGGCGAGGCGAACGGTTGGAAGCGGATTTGCGCGACGAGCCGCCCGATGGGCCGATGATATCGTTGCGCAACTTGCGCGTGAGTTACGGGGGACGAGAAATTCTGCACGGGATCAATTTCGACGTGGAGCGCGGCGAGACGATGGTGATTCTCGGCGGATCTGGTTCCGGCAAAAGCACGCTGCTGCGCACGCTGGTGGGACTGGAACATCCCAGTTCCGGCGAAGTATGGATGCGAGGAAAGAACTTTTCGGCCATCAGCAATGAAGAGCGCGATGAGATTCGCAAGAGATTGGGTATGTCGTTCCAAGGCGGCGCGCTATTTGGGTCGCTGACCGTCGGAGAAAATGTCGCGTTGCCTTTGCGCGAACATACCAAGCTGGAGGAATCCACTATTGAAATTATGGTGCGGCTGAAACTGGATCAGGTGGGGCTGTCGGGATTTGAAGATTACATGCCGTCGGAATTAAGCGGCGGCATGAAGAAGAGAGCCGCGGTGGCACGAGCGTTGGCCATGGATCCGGAAATTCTTTTCTTCGACGAGCCTTCCGCGGGACTGGATCCGATTATTGCGGCGGGGATCGACCAATTGATTCTGGAGCTAAAAAAAGCGTTTCACATGACGATTATCGTGGTTACGCACGAATTGGCCAGTGCGTTTCTAATTGCAGATCGCATGGTGCTGATTAACAA
>JBAVNY010000558.1:0-1636 GCA_049691535.1 Candidatus Acidiferrum sp. | reverse complement strand
GGAAAAACGCCGTGAGCACGACTTCGGCGACGAACCCCGCCAGCAGGGAATAGCCGCCGGTGGAGTGCTCGCCGTATCCGTTGGAGGCGAATCCGGCGTGCACGTCGAAGCTGGGCGATCCACTGGCGATGATGTAAAGCACGCCCGCGGCGGCAATCGCACCCACGACCTGCGCGATGACGTAGGCCAATAAATCGGACGCAGGGAAGCGCTTGCCGACCACGAGTCCCAGGCTGATGGCGGGATTCAAATGGCAACCGGAGATGTGTCCGATGGCAAAGGCCATGGTGAGCACGGTGAGGCCGAAGGCCAGGGCGACACCGGCGAATCCGATGCCGAGCCCGGGAAAGGCCGCAGCCAGCACGGCCGATCCGCATCCGCCGAGTACCAGCCAGAAGGTTCCAAAGAATTCCGCTGCTGCGCGTTTACCGATGGGCATGGAAGATCTCCTCGACTCTGGGTATGGAAATGAACTGCGGGGCCCGAGTGCTGTGCGGGCAGAAGAGTAACACATGGAAAAAGGAAGCAGAAGAAGATATCGGGCGCGAGTCGTGGGGCGCCGTAAAATCGGAGGGCAATCATCTCAGAGCGCACATCATGAATGAACCACGCGAGCCGTTGCCCGCAGGACAGACTCTTCTACTGATCGTTTTGCCGATGCTGGCCACGGTGATCGGGCTTCGGCTGTATCTGCATCTTGTGCATGTGCAGCACGTCTATCCCGGCGGATATCTGGTGCACCATCTCTTCATCGGCGTGTTCATCCTGCTTCCGGCGGCGTTCCTGCTGGCATTCGGGACGCGTCATCGTGTGCTGGCACGCTTGGCGCTGGGGGTCGGTTCCGGTCTGATTCTCGACGAGGTTGTCTATTTGGTCGTCACGAAAGCCAGCGACGCCGACTACGTTTCTCGAGTTTCGCTCATCGGCTCGGTCGTTCTCATTTCGGCGGCGGTGGTATTCCTCGTGGTTTTATATTTCCTCCATCGGGACCAAGCCTAGCGACGTCAGGACCAGCGCCGCTTTTTCATCAAGTTACGAACGCTTTTCCCGCAAGCGTATCTCGATTGTCCGTTCCTCCGGGGAATGCTAGGCTCGAAACGTCGTCTCGAGAACATGGGTTCTGCGTACGCCAATCCGTTGAAATCAGCCCCGTCCACGCCCGGCCGCCTAGCGCAGTGGCTGCAATCGGCGTCGGCGGAAGTCTGGGTGAAGTTTCTGCTCGCGCTGGTGGGGCTGGGGCTGGCGTTCGCGTCGGCGCTGTTCTCGACCGTATCGCGCGATGCCGGCAACATCTGGGCAACGGTGATTCTGGCTTCGACTTCGCTGGTGATCGCAACATTGGTGGGGCTGGTCATTGTGCCGTATCTTGTGCGCCGGGTTGCGGTCGAGCGGCTGCGTGAGTCGTTCGACTACGATGTCACGCGCGTGGGCATTGTGTACGCGCTCGTGACGCTGGTGATTGGCATCGCCGCGCTTAACACGGGAAATAATCTGCTCTACATTGTGGTGGCGGCGATGCTGGCTGCGATTTTAGTTTCTGGAGTTGTTTCGGCCTGGGTGCTGCGCTGGCTGGAACTCGACGTCCACCTGCCGGAGCATGTTTTCGCCGGTCGTGCGGTGCTGGGGCGCATCGTGG
>JBAVNY010000557.1:0-4296 GCA_049691535.1 Candidatus Acidiferrum sp. | reverse complement strand
GCCTTCTCCGCCGCCGTTAGATTCACTTCGAACCGCACTTTGTTATCCTGCAATACAAACTGAATCATCCCTCCATTACTCACGAAGCTCGGCATGTCGCTCACCGTCAGCACCGGCGACCCTTCTAACAAAGACAGTATCTCCTTCGCTCGCGAAAGCTCCGAAGCACTGATGAACACGATCCGGCAACCCCTCGCATCCTTATAATTCGCGATTCTTTTTGCGACCAGCTTATGGCTTTCGATTTTCTCGTTCGCCAGCGTCGTATCCAGAATGACCTCAAACGGATCGCGTCCCAGCACGCAAATCGTGAATGGGTCGTCTTTTGCCCCGCTCTCCGGCCACTGCACAAATCGCCCGAAGTTATACAGATACACGGCTTTCACTTGGTATTCTTCCGGCTTTGCTTGTTGTCCGCTAAACGATGGCGCCACACCACTCAACACAATGAATAGCAACGCAAGGCACACACTAAGGCGTCCCCTCCAAACTCGCTGCGTTCGGTGCGATCTTCTAAGTGGAGTGCGGTCGCCGTCGCGCGTCACGGGTTAGTTTTCCTTGCTCCGCCACACGAGCTTCCCGTACACGCTTCTCTTGATCGCTACGTTCGGTCCCGGATCACTGGGGAATTCCACGTGATACGGCTGAAACAGATTTTCTCCGACCACCGACAATTCCCAGTACCGCCCTGCCGTCCACGCTAGTCGCGCGTTGGCCGTCGAATACGCTGGCACCTTCAATGCCTTCAGCACGCTGATGTACCGGTAGTCGAAATCAAAGGTGAATCGCTTCGGCAGATCGAAAGAGGACTGCAACATCACTTCATTCTGTGGGCTCGACCCCGCCACCTGCGCTGCCGTTCCCACGTCCAGCGACCCCGGGCTCCTCTCGATTACCATGTGCAGAAAAGAGTACGACCCACGCAACTGCCAGAAACTCGTCGGTCTCCACTCTGGCGCGATCTCCCCACCCATCGTCGAGCCCTGTAACCCATTCCCGAACTCTGCAGGTAACAACAAATGTGTCGGCGGTGGTGTGGTCTCCACAAACGCCGGGCCAATAATATCCTCGCTGAACAAGTCATAGTATTGGTTGTAGAAGCCAGCCAGATCGACATACAGATTGTGTCCGATCAATCGCCGGTACCCCAACTCATATCCGTTCAGCTTCTCCGATTGAAAGTTACGATTCGCATTGAACCGCGCAAAAAACGGCACACCGTTGCTTACCCCAATGAGCCCGGTCAGGAAAAAGTCGCGCTCTCCATCCGATGGTGTGCGCACCGCATGCGTCACCGCTAACCAATATGTTTCATGATCGCTCGGCGTCCACAACAGCCGTCCGCTAGGCTCTAAATCCACTCCCGTGTAATTGGTGTGAACAAGTTTCGTTCCCAATTCAACCGTCAGCCGGTCCGGCACAATCGAAATGTTGTCTTGCACAAACGCCGTATAAAGCTGGTCCGTCCGCGTATTCGGGTCAAAATACAAACCGCTCACAATTGTTGGCTCATGCCCGTGGCTCGCCCGTGCTCCCAAGCCCCACGAAAAATGGTTCCGCGATCCGGCATACGCTCGTTGCAAATAATCGATGTCAAACGTATTTCGCAGGTCCGCGAAGTTCGGCTCGTGCCGGTTCGCCGAATCGTAATAAGCCTGCACCTGAATGTCTTCACCCTCATGAAACGTCCGCGTCCACCGCCCCATGATGTTTCCGCCAGACAGGTACGCATTTCCCGTCACGATCTGCTGGTATGGCGGCGCATAAGTCGTAGCCGTCACGCTTTCCCCGGCCCGCTCACTATACAAATCGCCCTGAAACGTAAACGAATCTCGCTGATCTTTTACCCAATCCGTGCGAAATCCCCCCTGCACCGCAGCCCAGCGATCGTAATTGTCGCCGTCCGAATGATATTCCGCGCTTCGATTAAACGCCTTCGCATACACTCGATACGTAAGCCCCTTCGTATTCGCGCCGCCATATCGCGCACTTAGAAATCCCTGCTCAACATTTCCTCCGCCCACGGACACAAGTTCCCCCTGCGTGTCCTTGCTGTTCTTGGTGATGATGTTAATTACCCCGTTCACCGCGTTCGGGCCCCACACCGTTCCACCGGGCCCGCGAATCACCTCGATCCGGTCGATGTCTTCCATCACCGTGTCTTGCACTTCCCAATACGTTCCCGCAATCAGCGTGGTGTATACGCTTCGCCCGTCCATCAGCACCAGCACGTCGCGATTCAACCTGCTCCCAAATCCGCGTATCCCAATCGACCATTTATCCGCGCTGATGCGTGCCACTTCCACTCCGGGTGCCAGGCGTAGTGCTTCCGGAATGGTCGTCGCTCCAGAGCGTCGAATATCTTCTTGAGTAATCACGTAAACGGCCGCAGGCGTCTTCCAGAGTTCTACTGGAGCTTTCGCCTGCGTCGTCACTTCGATATCGCCCAGTTGTTCCAGGCTTAATTGTTTCAACTGATTTTCAGGAGTTTGATTCGTCTGACTGGTTTGATTGGTTTGCGAAAGTGTCGTCGCCCCGAGTGCACCCACCAGCGCCAGCAAGGCATACACTTTCCCCAAGCGAATCGTTATGAGGCCAGGTCGCATCTAGGTTCTCCGTCGAAATCCAGAATGCGGGCCGTGCGTGCACGCACTTACCTGCGTAAAAGGCCACGCCGCTGCCCAAACACCAACGATTGCGATTTACTGCGACTGCAAAACTAAACGACTCTTCGTTCTAGCAATGTACTAATGGATTCCAAAAGCTGTTCCGCCCGGTGACTCCCCTTAACCAACCACTGATCCACTAGCCCCGCCGCTTCCCCTGGCAAGTCCGACATCCCCGAAAGCACAATGATCGGCACCGCCGGATTGATGCGCTTCAATTCCGACGCCACCGTCGTTCCTTTCATCCCCGACATCCAGTAGTCCAAAATCACTGCGTCCACCTTCTCGCGCTGGAAAAGTTCAATGCCCTCCAACCCCGATCGTGCTTCGAGCACTCGATGTCCCGCCGATTCGAGCAACAATCGTCGCGGCAACAGTCCTGTCGCTTCATCATCGATGCACAATATTGTCGTTACCTCTCGCGGCGCTTTCCCTTCCAGGCTTTCCGGCGTTTCCTCGTCCGCCAGATTCTCTTCACCGTCCAACTTCCCATCGAATGGTGCTCTCGCCGGCGTGACGATCGGCAACACCGTTACAATGCGCGTTCCTTCCGCACCGGAATGTACTTCCAGTCGTCCCCCAAATTGCCTCACCCTTTCCCGCATCCCCCGCAGTCCCACCCCGGAACTCTGCCCGGAAGATATCGTCGACTGCACATCCGCAGGAATTCCGCGGCCCTCATCTCGCACTTCCAGACAAATCTGTCGCGCTGTACGCGTCACGCTCACCCGCGCCGTGGCGCTTCCCGAATGACGATGCACATTCGTCAAACTTTCCTGCACGATCCGAAACAGTGCCAGCGCCAAGTCGCGCGGCAAGTTCTCCCCGAAATCCGGCTCCAGTTCCAGCGCAACTTGAATTTTGCTGCGCTCCGAAAATCCATCCACGTACCAACGCAACGCCGAATCCAGTCCCACTTCATCTAGCAGCGGCGGGTGCAACAAATGTGACATCGTGCGAATCTCTTGCGATGCTTGCTCGATCAAACTCGCATTCTCGTCCATCGACTGCGCCGCTTCCTCACTCAACCGCCGCTTCTCACGATTCAGCTTCGACAAATTCATCTTCAGCGCCGCCAGCAGTTGCCCAACTCCATCGTGCAATTCCCGTGCAATGCGCCGCCGCTCTTCGTCTTGTGTCTGCAGCAACCGCCCCGACAATTCGCGCAATTTCTCCGTAGCGATTTCCAGGTCCTGTGTACGCTGCGAAATCCGCGCCTCCAGTGTCTGCACCAGGCTATGCAATTCCCGCTCCGCTTCCTTGGTCTTCGTTATGTCGATATTTATTTCGGTAATCGACTCCGTGCCCGTCTCCGCATCCCGTGTCAGTGCCCATCGCGACAGCACCGTTAGTCGTTGCCCATTTTTGTGCCGGTGAACCAGCTCTCCTTGCCATCTCTCCTCGCGCCGCAAATGTGCCATGATCGAATTCAGTGGCTCCGGGAAATCGGTTTTCAACAGTGCATGCGGCACTTGCCCCCGTGCCTCATCATGGCTCCAACCGTAGAGCTCCTCCGCTCCTTTATTCCAATACGTGATCCGGGCTTGCGTGTCCCACAAAATCACCGCATTAAAGCTGAAGTCCAGCAAGCGCGCCTGATTCGCCAGTTCTGCATCGCGCTGTCTGCGAT